>DMAT01000288.1 GCA_003451635.1 Syntrophus sp. (in: bacteria)
ATCGACTATCCCCATGGTGTGGGAGCAAATGCCGCTGATTCAGGATGTGCAGGCGGATGAATGGTGGCAGGACGTGACAATTCCGATGCTGGAGCGGGTGCGCAAGCGTCTGCGGTCGCTGGTAAAGCTGATCGAGAGGCGAAAACGAAAAACGATCTACACCGACTTCGAGGACGAGATGGGCAGCGAGACGGGCATCGAACTACCCGGCTTCGCCGCCTCTGGCGATTTTGAGAAATTTCGCGCCAAAGCCCGCACCTTCCTCCGGGAGCATCAGGACCACGTCTCTATTCATAAGCTGCGCTTAAACAAGGCACTGACGGCCATGGATCTTGAGGAATTGGAGCGAATGCTTGCCGAGAGTGGCATCGGTGTTGCCGAAGAAATTGCGCGGGCCAAGGCCGAATCGCACGGCCTCGGTCTGTTTGTGCGGTCACTGGTGGGTATGGATCGTGAGGCCGCCAAAGAAGCGCTGGCTGGATTTCTTTCCGGCAAGACGCTGAGTGCGAACCAGATCGAGTTCGTGGATTTGATCGTAAACCACCTGACCGAACACGGGATCATGGATGCCACGCTGCTCTATGAATCACCCTTTACCGACATTGCCCCAACAGGTCCCGACGGGCTCTTCACGTCCGCACAAGTAGACGAACTGGTGCTCCTCCTCGACGAAGTGCATGCGCGGGCGGTAGCCTGAGAGGGTGCGGAATGGCCTTTCACCCCGTCATTACGGAGTCAAATTATGGGGCCGATGGTAAAAAACTAGGGGTAGGAAAAATCAAAGAATGTGGCCACTTATCGACGCTATAGACAGAGAATTTATATTGATTACTTTTCGATGCTTCCAAGCAATTCGTCGGCGATGTTTGGGTTTTCAAGCCGCATGATGCTCTCTTCAGCACGGCCGAAGCTCAACAGATTGATGCTTCCGTACCAGATGATTTTCTGATCGCAGATTGCAAATTTTTGATGAATATAGGATTTGAATATCAAATGGACACCTGCGGCAGTCAGCAACGGCAAGACCTCCTCAATGATCTGGCGGTCCTTCTCTTTGAAATCGGCGGCCGGTCTTGTTACGACAATGGCCTTTACCTTTCTGTCCCGTGCAGCGTTCAGGAAGGACATCATCTGCGTCACACGCCTTCTTGTGATGAACGGACTGACGATCAGAATCTCCCGCTCCGCGTTCAGTAGGTCATTTTTGTATACCGGCAGAAAGGTTGTATTGTCAAAGATGATGTCTGTGGATTCATCGGGGACGTTTTCCGCTCTTGCCTTGTATCCGATCGCGGCGTATCCAGCCAGCCGCTTGTGATACATCTTATCCAGCATGGGAACATGGATGTCGATGTAGTCATAGATTCGGACCTCCCGCTTGTTTTCATAGAGCCGATGGAGCCGACCCGCGTATTGCTGGAGCGTTCCCTTCCAGGAAATGGGCATAGCCAGAAAGAGTGTGTCCAGGCGGGGTTCGTCGAATCCCTCGCCTATGTATCTGCCTGTCGCGATCAGGGTTAACGGTCTGTCGGCGGGTGACGCGGAGACTCTGTCCAACGCTTCCCGAGTCTCTTTCACCCCCTTGCCGCCGGTAAGCGTTATCACATCGGGGATACTCTCCCGCAACTTTGCGGCCAACAAGGCTACATGCGCCGTTCGTTCCGTGAGAACGAGGGCGTTGCCGCAATTTTGGAAGCATCGCAGGACGTCCCCGGCAATACGCTCATTTCTTGGCTCATTCAACGCAATGGCCGCGTAGAGTTGCTGAATCGATAATTCCTTCCCCTCTGCTTCCAGAGGTGCTCTGAAGCCTGTCAGCCGGGGAATAACATAATGGTCGAAAGGCCTCTTTTCCGCTTGTTTCCGGGCGTCCACCCGGTACCGGATCGGCCCGCAATGCATGAAGATGATGGGATGATGGCCGTCCTGCCGAGTCGGGGTGGCCGTTAAACCATAAACGGTTTTTGCATGCACGCCCTTGAGAATCTGTTCAAAACTGAACGCCGGAACATGGTGGCATTCATCGACGATCACCATACCGTAATGCTTGATCCATTCCTTGACCTCGTCGCCTCTGCTTAAAGACTGCATGATAGCGACGTCAATAATGCCGCTTGGGTGGGACTTGCCTGCTCCAATCTGGCCAATCAGGCTTTGCTTCTTTTTGCGACCCTTCTTTCTCTCCAAAACGGGCAGCGTTTCATCGATCTCCAGAAACTCAGACAGTTTTGCCGTCCACTGCGAAAGTAACTGCCTGCGGTGCGTAAGGATCAACGTGTTGGTTTTCCTCTCGGCGATGAGCTTCGCGGCGATAACCGTCTTTCCGAACGCCGTGGTTGCCGAAAGGACGCCGGTATCGTACTTCAGCATCTCTTCCGCTGCGGGGATCTGCTCTTCTCTCATGCTGCCGCTGAACGCAACATTGATGATCTTTCCCTTACAGGTTTGGTCCAACCATTCCGCCTTTACTCCTGCCTCATCAAGCAGGTCCATGACGTCCGTTTCGCACCCCCTGGGCAGGCATAGATATGTCGGGGTTTCTTCGCTGCACGAAATGATCGGCGGTTTTCCATAGGTCGACAGGCGCATTGCCTGTGCCTTGAAAAATTCCGGATTTCTGAAGGCTGCCAGTCGTTTGAGTGCGTTCAATCCCCGCTGAGAAATTCCCGCCTTTTCTATGTAGAGCATGTTCGCTTTGACCGTCCGCACACTCTGCGGGAAATCACTGCCGGACCATGTCATTCGCACCGTTTCCCACGGTTTCTCGGCTTCTTCATCGTCCTTCCGGAGCGTTCCCAGCTCACTTCCGGGGCTCAATCGTGGGATTAATCCCGCGATTGCTTCTTCGGTCAATCTGCTGATGCCGGCCAAGAATCCCCACTGGTCATCATAGGGAAGAAAGCTTTCATCCACGAATACGCTGTTGCCCTGTTCCCGGGCCGTCTTCTGGAGGGGAAGAGCAATTAGATTTCCAAAACCCCCTTTCGGCATGGTGTCCTGATTTGGGAAGAAGCGATCGTAGGATTTGAAAGTCAGTTCATGCCTTCGGTTCATGGCGCAGGTCAGCAGCGCGGAACCGAATCTTCGCGCCAGGTTTGCCGGGATTGGTTCTGCAAAGAAAAACCATGCATGTGCACCATTTCCGGAACGGGAGCGCTCCAAGGCCAAGGGAACGCTAAAGGCGCTGCAGACTTCCCTAAGCACGGCGCAGTCCTTTTGCCATCCCTCATCGTCGAAATCGATGGCCAGCAGGTGGCATGTCTCATCCTGGCAAAGGGGGTAGATGCCGGCAACAATATTTCCCCGCAGATGCGCCTCGATTACCTTCTCGTCCAAGGGATCATAAGACTGATATGGGCAATCCAGGCATTTGATCGCTGTTTTACGGCAGAGTCCTGCTTTCCATTCATTCCGGCAAACAGGTGCATATCCAGTCCTACCTTGCCGGTTCTGCCATCTTTTGGCGTAAACATCCTCCCTCCCTTTGAACAACGACATGAACAGCCGGATTTTTTCTGCGGGATCGGATTGGAATGAAATAATCGGGGGCGCAGGAGGCGCAAGAGCGAGTGGCAACTGCTTTTCAGGAACTTGAAGCGGAATCGGTAGCGGTGGATCAGTTATTCCCAGTCGTGTCTTGAGGATCTCGTTCTCTTCCTTCAGCGCCTTGTTCTCGGCAGACAAAATCTGATATTTTCCCAGTAACTCGACGACATTCACAACGGCAGCCCCTTTTACTTCTCATGGAATAATTTCATCGAGACAATGCGGGATATAGATCCGGGAAAAACCACCCCGCGACATGAATCGGGAGTCCCAGTCGAACTTCACCTTTAGGGGTGGCAGAAACGAGCAGTCCCTCTTCGATCAGTTGTCCCAGAAGATTTCTCCCTGTCCGCTCTTTCAGGCCCGACGCCGCAATGACCGATCCACGTGGCGCTTTGCCTCTCACCAATATCTCCTGAAGCATGCGGGCCGCTTCAGCCCTCAGTCCCTTCTCACCTGTGGGGCCGGGGATAATACCGGAGTTGCGGAGTTCCACATAGCGCCTGATCCGTTCAACGAGATCCTGTAATCGCAGCAGACCTCCCATATATTCTACCTGGTCGAGACACACCTCCAGAAAGAAGCGGCAAAAATGAATGAGTCCTTCATTGGACAGATTTCCCCTACCGTCTAGATCGTTCCTGCGGAGAGCATCAGCCCAGGCAAGAGCAGACTTGTAATCGACATTCCTGCGGGCCAGTCCTCGGCTCACCGACCAGAGCCCAAAACCGTGAACGGGGATGCGATGAAAATATGCCTCGGTAAAAAGACGTGCCACTCGACCGTTACCGTCAAGAAAAGGGTGAATCCACATCAGCCGATGGTGGGCAGCCGCTGCCGCGACAAGTTTCAGGGCACCATGATGCCCCTCCGGCGCATAAAATTCACCGAAACGGTCGAGAAACGTCTTAAGTGCATCATGCCCGGGCGGGTGATGATATCCCACCTTCACAGATTCTTGGCGAAGTTCTCCCGGTATCACCAGACTTTCACGACCCGTTTCCGGATTCTTCACGACTCGGAATTCCTCAGGCAACTGCTGATAAAATTCACGGTGTATGTTACAGAGGAATTCCCTACCCGTAATGTTTACGGCCGAATCTCTCAGCAGTTTTTTTTCTATATCCCGCTGAACAGTGATATGGGCAACGCTCTCCAGTTGAAGATTGCGCTTGGCCGGTTCCGAATCGTAATCTTTCTGCATGGCACGGACAATGTCGTGGGGATGGGTGTTATGCCCCTCAATCAGATTGGAATAGTAACTGTTGATGATCCTTAGCAGTTCTCGAAGTGTGTCAAGGGTCACAGGATGCTGACGGTTCCCGAGGGCGGCAGATTTCTGGATCACATCCAGGGCAAGATCTTGAAGCTCGCCTGCTCTTTCTGGCAGAAGTGGTGTCATACGATGGATTTGAGAGCGCATGCAGATATCTCCAATTG
>DMAT01000258.1 GCA_003451635.1 Syntrophus sp. (in: bacteria)
TACGCCGGGGATCGAGGTGGACGTAATGACCAACCTGACCCCGGATGAGCTCAAAGGCGTCATTAAGGACTACGACGGGCTGGTGATCAGATCGGCGACGAAGGTCACACCGGAAATTATCGCGGCGGCGGAAAATCTCAAGGTCGTCGGGCGAGCGGGTATCGGTCTGGACAATGTGGACGTCACGGCGGCAAGCAAACGGGGCATTGTCGTCATGAACACCCCCGGGGGCAACACCATAACAACGGGGGAGCACGCCATCGCCATGATGCTCTCCCTGGCCCGGGAAATTCCCCAGGCCACGGCCTCCATGAAGGAGGGCAGGTGGGAAAAGAAAAAGTTCATGGGGGCGGAGGTTTTCAACAAGACCCTCGGCATCGTCGGCATCGGGCGGGTGGGGGCCATTGTGGCGGACCGGGCCCAGGGCCTGAAGATGCACGTCGTCGCCTATGATCCCTTTATCTCTCATGAAGCGGCGGGGAATCTGGGGATCACCCTGGTGACCCTCGACGAGCTGCTGAAACAATCCAATTTCATTACCGTTCACACCCCCATGACGAAGGAGACCCGGGGCATCATCAACGCCGCCGCCTTCGGGAAGATGAAAAAGGGTGTCTTCATCATCAACTGCGCCCGTGGGGGCATCATCAGTGAGAAGGATCTCTACGACGCCCTCGTCTCCGGGAAAGTGGCAGGCGCGGCCCTGGACGTCTTCGAGGAGGAACCGACAAAGAACACGGCCCTGGTCGGCCTGGAGAACGTGATCTGCACGCCCCATCTGGGGGCGTCGACGGACGAGGCCCAGGTCAACGTGGCCATCGCCGTCGCCGAACAAATCGCCGATTACCTAACGAAGGGCGAGATCCGCAACGCCGTGAACTTCCCCTCCGTGAGCGCCGAACTGCTGCTGGTCATCCAGCCCTATCTGGATCTGGCGGAGAAGCTGGGGCGCTTCCATGTCCAGCTTGTCCAGGGGGCCATCGAGGAGGTCGTCATCGAGTACAGCGGCAAGATCCTCAATTACAACGTCGCCCCGCTGACCATCGCCATCCTCAAGGGTCTGCTGACGCCGATCCTCAAGGAGAGCGTTAATTTCATCAACGCCCCGGTGGTGGCCAAGGAACGGGGGATCAAGGTGATCGAGGCGAAAAACAGCGACATGAAGGACTATACAAGCTTGATCTCCCTGACCATCAAGACGGACAAGGAAAAGTCCCATATCGCAGGGGCCCTCTTCGGGGTCCAGGACCCGCGGATCGTGCGGCTCAACAAGTTTACTCTCGACGTGGTCCCCGAAGGGCACATGCTCGTGATCTTCAACTATGACCGCCCCGGCGTTATCGGCAATATCGGGACGACCCTGGGGGCAAATCAGATCAACATCGCCCGCCTCCATTTGAGCCGCGAAGAAGCGGATCAGGAGGCCCTGGTGATCCTCAGCACCGACGACTCCGTCCCTGAGGAGGTCATCACCAAACTGTTGAATCTGCCTCATGTGATCTCGGTCAAAGAGCTGGATATGTAAAATATGGGGGTCAAAAACGCTAAAAAAACGATACCTGACCCCATAACAAGATAGGAGGAAGTAAATGGCAAACGTGATCGTCGTCGGGACGCAGTGGGGAGATGAAGGCAAGGGCAAGGTCGTGGACCTCTATGCGGAGAATGCGGACGTTATCGCCCGCTTTCAGGGAGGTAACAACGCCGGCCATACCCTCGTTGTCAAAGGGGTTCAGACAGTCCTCCATCTTATTCCATCGGGGATCCTCCACGATCAGAAAATCTGCGTCATCGGCAACGGCGTCGTCGTCGATCCCCAGGTGCTCCTGGAGGAAATTGACAAACTCAACAATCGCGGTCTTTTCCCCCCCAACACCCGCCTCTTTATAAGCGAGAAGGCCCATCTCATCATGCCCTACCACCGGCGAATCGATCTGGCGCGGGAAGGGCGGCGAGGCGGTGAGAAGATCGGGACGACGGGCCGGGGAATCGGACCCGCTTACGAAGACAAGGTAGCCCGGGTAGGCATTCGTATCGGGGATCTATTCGACAGCGATTCCTTCAGGGAAAAGCTTCTTCGCAATCTGGAGGAAAAGAATTTTCTCCTCACGAAATATTTCGGCGAGGAGCCGGTGGATGGGGAGGCGATTCTCGAGGAGTACCGGGGCTATGGGGAACGCATGAAGCCTTATACCGCAGATACCGCCGTCATCCTGAACCAGGAGCTGCGACGAGGCCGTAAGATCCTTTTCGAGGGGGCGCAGGGATGCCATCTCGACATCGACCACGGAACATATCCTTATGTGACATCATCCAATACCGTGTCCGCTAACGCATTTTCCGGTACAGGCGTGGGACCTTCGGCGGCCGCTGCCGTCGTTGGGATCTGCAAGGCCTACACGACACGGGTCGGAAGCGGCCCTTTCGTCACCGAGCTCTCCTGCGAAATCGGCCGGCGTATTCAGGACGTAGGCAAGGAATTCGGGGCCACAACGGGTCGTAAACGGCGGTGTGGCTGGCTGGACATGGTCCTGGTCCGGCATGCCATCATGGTCAGTGGGATCACCGGCATCGCCCTGACCAAGCTGGACGTCCTGACGGGGATCGAAAAACTCAAGATATGCGTGGGCTATCGTACGGCCCAGGGAGAGGTGATCAGTGACGCCGTCCCCGCGAACCTGCAGATACTGTCGGACTGCGAGCCCATTTACGAAGAAATTGACGGCTGGAAGAAGGATATTAGCCAGGCCCGGAGCATCGAGGAGTTACCGAAGAACGTCCGGAAATATCTCGAACGGATTGAGACTCTGGCCGACACCCCGCTGGTCCTTGTCTCTGTGGGGGCGGCGCGGAACGAAACCATCGTCCTGAAGAATCCCTTTTCCGCACAATAATGGGATTTCATCTCCGATTCAAACTATTCTTGACAATTCGCCTGACTAGCTGATATGGAATCGGGCTTTCATTTGGTTACCGGGGACGTTAGCTCAGCCGGTAGAGCAGCGGACTTTTAATCCGTTGGTCGCGGGTTCGATTCCCGCACGTCCCACCACTTTATAAAATAAAGAAGATGCAAGGGGTTTATTGTGGGCAGTGTCGTAAAAAAGAGAAAAAAGAAGATCAGCAAGCACAAGTACAAAAAGAGACTCAAGGCCAATCGCCACAAGAAGAAATAAGGCTTTTCTGTTGTGGAAAATATGGGAATCGGGGGACGCCATACTATTTTTCCGAAAAAGTAGTATGGCGTCCCCCGATTTCTCCCCATGCACTCATGCATAGATGTGCTGTTTTGCATAAGGTAATTTTGCGCATCTACTAGCCAGCCAAGAACATAACATCCACCTTATTAGCTACTTCCCGCGCAACCACTCCTGGCGCAATATTTGCAGTCGCCAGCGCAGCCGGTTCTTTTTCCCATTATTTTGTTTAAAGGCAAACCTGATCTGAAGGCGCCATACCTCTTTTATAAATAATTGGCATGGCGTCCCCGGATTAAAGATTCCCAACAATAAAGGAGGTAGATACATGTCAAAGTACGGAAGCAAGCTAGCCACGCCCGAACAGGCGGCGTCTCTCGTTCGGGACGGCATGTGGCTGGACTACGGCACGGTGCAGGCGCCGCGGGCCTTCGACCGGGCGCTGGCCCAGCGGGTCGGAGAGGTGAAGGACGTCAAGATCCGCGCCCTGGGTCATTTGACACCGCTGGAGGTCATGGAGAAAGACCCGGAGGCAAAGAGTTTCTGGCTCGGCAACTGGCACATCCTGGGCTGGACGAGGAAGTACATCGCCGAAAACCGGGGGACCCACATTCCCTATAACTTCGGTGAGGCAGCACGCTATTACCGGGACGGCCTTGACGTGGACATTGCCGTTCAGACCGTCACCCCTATGGACAAGCACGGGTATTTCAATTTCGGGCCCCTTTGCAACTTCAAAAAGGCCGTTTTCGAACGGGCCAAGATAATTGCCGTCGAGGTCGTGGAAGATATGCCCTGGTGTTATGGCGGCTACGACGAATGCATTCATATCTCCGAAGTCGATTACGTAATCGAAAACAATACGGATAAAATTATCACTATCCCCTCGCCCCAACCGACGGATGTGGAAAAAAAGATCGCCGAGCATATCGCCGAGATGATCCCCAAGGATGGCCCGACCATCCAGATCGGCATCGGCGGCCTGCCCGACACGGTGTTGCGCCTCCTGGCCGACAGCGGGGCCCGGGATATCGGCATTCACACGGAGATGGTCACGGAAGGGATCGCCGACCTCCACGAAGCGGGCCTGATTACGGGAAAGAAGAAGTCCTTCCTTCCCGGCAAGATCGTCTGGGCCTTCGCCATCGGCAGCCGCAAGCTCTACGACTGGATCGACCACAACCCTGCCCTGGCCATGTATCCTGTTGAATTCACAAACGATCCCTACATAATCGCCATGAATAAGGATCTTATCTCCATCAATGCCTGTCTGGGCGTTGATCTCCAGGGTCAGGTAAGCTCCGAATCCATCGGCCCTGCGCAATATTCAGGAACGGGGGGACAATTGGCCTTTGTCCGCGGAGCCTATTACCGGGCCACAAAGGGACAACCGCCCCTTGGCTATCCGGAAAGCAAGTCGATCCTTGCCTTCCAGTCCACCTACACGGACAAGAACGGCAAACTGAAATCCAAGATCACCCCCACCCTGCCACCGGGCGAAATCGTCACGGTGCCCCGGGTGGATGTGTCTTATCTAGTCACGGAAAATGGCGTCGCCTACCTGAAGGGTCTTTCCATTCCTGAGCGGGTACTCGCCATTACCAAGCTCGCCCATCCCGACTTCCGGGATGAGTTGCTGGAGGAAGCAAAGAAAATGCACTGGCTCAACAAGCAGTGGTTTCTGGGGACCATATAAAATTAAGGAGGAAGTATCACCATGGAGATCAAAAAGATTTGTGTTTTAGGTGCGGGTCTGATGGGCAACGGGATCACCCAGGTATGCGCCCAGGCGGGCTTCGAGGTGGCCATGCGGGACATCGAGCAGCGGTTCATTGACGGGGGGATGAAGACGATAACAAAAAATCTCTCCAGGGATGTAGAGAAGGGTAAGCGAACCAAGGAAGACATGGACGCCATTCTGGGCCGGATCAAACCGACCCTGGATTTGAAGGAAGCGGCCGCCGGGGCCGATGTAGTGGTGGAAGTGGTCATCGAGGTCATGGATGTAAAGAAGCAGGTTTACAAGGAGCTGATGAGCATCGCCTCCAAGGACTGCCTCTTTTTCACCAACACCTCCGGTCTGAGTATCACGGAGATGGCGGCAATGACCGACCGTCCCGCCAAGTTCATCGGGACCCATTTCTTCAATCCCGTGCCGGTGATGAAGCTCCTGGAGATCATCCGCGGCCATGAGACATCGGACGAGACTGTAGAGATCGCCAAGGCCTGGGGCAAGAAAATCGGCAAAGAGGTGGTCGTGGTGAAAGAGGCCCCGGCCTTTGCAGTGAACCGGATCCTCTGCACCATGCTCAACGAGGCGTTTTTCGTTCTGGACGAAGGAATTGCCGAGGCTGCCGACATCGACAAGGCTATGGTGCTGGGCTGCAACCATCCCATCGGCCCCCTGGCCCTGTCGGATCTCGTAGGTAATGAGACGCTCCTCCGGGTCATCGAGGGGCTGCACCGGGAATTGGGAGACAAGTACCGTCCCGCACCGCTCCTCCGGAAACTGGTCCGGGCCGGACGCTTAGGACGCAAAACGGGGAAAGGGGTTTACGACTACTAAGGATTAAAAATAAGGGCGCTGTCCCTAATTAAAATGGAGGAAGGACAAATGGATTTTGAATTAACCGAAGAACTCAAGATGTTGAAGGACATGGCCTACAAGTTCGCCTTGGCGGAGTTTACGCCCCTGAGCAAGGAAGCCGACGAGCATGAGAAATACACCCCCGAGATCCGCAAGAAAGCAGCGGAAAACGGCTTAGTGGCCGCCTGGATCCCCGAGGAATACGGCGGCGCGGGCGCGGGCATCCTGGGCAACGCAATTATTACGGAAGAACTATCCAAGATTGACATGGGTATCGGCCTGAACGTCGTCGCCGCCTGTTTCGGTTGCGAATCGATCTTCCAGTATGGCTCGGAAGAGATGAAACAAAAGTATCTGCCCCCGGTATGCCGCGGGGAATGGGTCAGCGCCGGGGCCTTCACGGAACCCAACGCCGGGACCGACGTCTCCGGATACAAGACCCGGGCCGTCAAGGACGGCAGCGACTATATCGTCAACGGCAACAAGATGTTCATCACCAACGGGACGGTCTGCGACTTCATGGTCACCCAGTGCATCACCAATCCCGAAGAGAAGAAACACAACAGCTTCAGCCTCATCGTCATCCCCGCCGACGCCAAGGGCATTACCCGGAACAAGATCCACGGCAAGATGGGAATCAGGGCCTCCGATACGGCGGAGATCGCCTTCGAGGACGTCCGGGTCCCCCAGATCAACCTCGTGGGGAAGGAAGGCAAGGGCTTCTATCAGCTCATGCACTTCTTCGACACCACTCGCATCATGGTCGCCGCCCAGGGGCTGGGGCTCGCCGAGGCGTGCCTGGAGACATCAGTGAAATATTGTAAAGAGCGGACGGCCTTCGGGACAGCCCTGGGTAATTATCAGCTCACCCAGAAGAAGCTCACCGAGATGGCCATCATGATCGAGGCCCTCCGGGGACTCGTCTACAAATCCGGCTGGCTCGTAGACAACGGGACCCCCGACTTCACCCTGGCAGCCATGGCAAAGTTCTACAGCGGCCAGACGGCGGTCTTCTGCGCCAATAACGCCGTCGAACTCCACGGCGGCTACGGCTACATCGACGAATATTCGGTCCAGAAATGGTACCGCGATGCCAAGATTCTCGAGCTCTACGAGGGAACCAAGGAAGCGGAAATCATGACTGTCGGCCGCTACCTGATGTCTAAATAAGGTTAAACTAATGGATTTTATCTAGTTCCGTCCTCACCATCCCCCTCGAAGGGGAGGGTGAGGATGGGATCACCACACTAACGGCTTGGCAACAGAAGGAGGGGAAACTATGGCAGCTAACTGGTCACCACTGACGGAAGAAGACAAGACTCGTTACAAGGTTATCAACAAGGAAAATCTTGAATTTTTGATGAATCGCTACAACAAGGTGAATCGCTGGGTCATCGCCGACATGATCCGCCGGAGCGCCTACCACTATCCGGACAAGCCTGCCCTGATTTACGGGGACAAGACCATGACCTACGCCGAGTTGGAAAAGGAGTGCAACCGGACGGCCAACGCCCTGACGGCCCTGGGGGTCCAGAAATACGATCGGGTCTCCATCCTGGCCCACAATACGATCCACCACGTCCTCACCTGGATCGGTTGCGCGAAGATCGGCGCGATCTATCTGGCCATCAATTATCTTCTCCGGGGCAAGGACATTTCCTATTGCATCAACCATTCGGAAAGCAAGGTATTCATCGTCGAAGACGCCCTCTTCGATCTCGTTAAGGACGTCATGGACGACATGCCGACGGTAAAGACTTTCATCTGGTCCGACCAGGTGGCGGGGCAGCCCCCGGCGAGCGACCGTTTCCAGGCCTTCGACGCCTGGTACGGCAAATATCCCGACACGGAACCGGACACCATCCTCCATATCGAGGACCCCTGCCAGATGACCTACACCAGCGGCACGGAAGCCCTGCCCAAGGGTGTCATCATCAGCAACCAGGCCCTTATGGCCCAATACATGGGAACGATCGTGGACGGTCAGTACGACGAGGACGACATCAACATCAACGCCCTGCCCATCTATCACTGCGCCCAGCGGGACGTCTTCATGAATCCCATCTTCTGGGTGGGAGGGACTAACATCCTGATGATGCCCGATATCGGGCAGATCCTGAAGAATATCGCCGCCTACAAGGCAACGATGTTCTTCGCCCCCCCGACAGTCTGGATCGGGATGCTCCGCCATCCGGAGTTCGCGAAACAAGACCTTTCGACCTTGAAGAAGGCATATTACGGGGCCTCGATCATGCCTTTGGAGATTCTCAAGGAGATGATGGAACGCCTCCCCGGCGTGAAGATCTACAACTACTACGGCCAGACGGAACTGGCGCCCTATCACACGATTCTCAAGGCCAAGGACGCCCTGACAAAGATTGGTTCGGCGGGAAAGGGAGGCCTGAACATGGAGAGCCGCCTCGAAGACGATGCAGGGACACCTATTGACAAGCCGGACATCCCCGGCGAGATCTGCGCGAAGGGTCCCCACGCCTTGATCATGTATTTCAAGGAACCGGAGAAGACAGACGAGGCCAACAAAGGCGGCTGGTTCCATTCCGGGGACATCGGCGTCATGGATGGGGACCGCTATATTACCGTCGCGGACCGGAAGAAGGATATGATCAAGACGGGCGGGGAAAACGTCCCGACCCGGGAGGTGGAAGATGCGATCTACCTGGACAAGCGGGTCCAGGAGGTAGCGGTTATCGGCCTGCCCGATCCCAAGTGGGTGGAAGTCGTAGCGGCCGTGGTAGTCCTCAAGCCGGGAGAAACGATGACGGAAAAAGAACTCATCGCCCACTGCCGCAATGAGCTGGCGGCGTTCAAGTGCCCCAAACGGGTCATCTTCGTGGACGCCCTCCCCAAAACCCCGACAGGAAAAATCCTGAAGCGGGAGATGCGGGTTAAGTACAAGTAATAATAAGCTAAAAAGAAGGAGGTTTTCCCATTATGAAAGACGTAGTTATCGTATCGGCCTGTCGAACGGCGATCGGGGCCTTTGGCGGGACGATCAGGGACATGAATCTGGCGACCCTGGGGTCCGTGGTGATGAAGGAGGCGGTAAAGCGGGCGGGGATCGACCCGGCAATTATCGGGGATGTGCGATTCGGGTGCTGCCGGGAACCCGTTGACTCCTTGAACACGACGCGGATTTCGGCCCTTCTGGCGGGGATTCCCGAGGAAGTGCCGGCAGTGACGGTAAACCGGGTGTGCATCTCCGGGATGGAAGCGGTTATTTCGGGGATGGCGATGATCCAGGCGGGGCTTACGGATACGGTCCTGGCCGGAGGGATGGAGCACATGTCGGGGATTCCCTATTCCGTACCGACGGCGCGCTGGGGCTGCCGCTTTCAGGATCAGGTATTTGTCGACGATATCGTTCACGCCCTCCATGCCGGTTCATATATCCTGCCCGGTCCCGAACAGGGTCCCATCAAGGACGGAGAGATCGTCGAGCGTTTCCGCGGCAAACCCTACATCATGGGGATCACGGCGGAGCTCATCGCCTACAAGCATGGCCTGACCAGGGAGGAGATTGATGCCGTCGCCCTCCGCAGCCACAACAACGCGGAACGGGCTACGGTGGAGGGAGACTTTAAAGAGGAAATCGTCCCCATCGAGCTGCCCCAGAAGAAGGGGAAACCGCCGAAGATCTTTGACAAGGACGAGCATTTTCGTCCGGGTCTGACCATGGACGATCTGGTGAAACTGCCGCCGGCCTTTGTCGGAAAGATCGGCAAGGTGACGGCAGGGAACGCCTCCGGGGTCAACGATGGGGCGGCGGCCATGATCATCATGTCGGCTGAGAAGGCAAAGGAATTGGGACTGAAACCCATTGCCAGAATCAAGGCGGTAGGTTACGGTGGCAATCATCCTTCGGTGATGGGACTCTCTCCCGTCCCGGCAGTGGCAAATCTTCTCAAGAAAACGGGTTATAAAATCAGCGATTTCGAACTGGTGGAACTAAACGAAGCCTTCGCCGCCCAGTATATCGGCTGCGAGCGGGAAATCGGCCTGAACCGGGAGGTTACAAACGTGAACGGGTCGGGCTGCGGTCTGGGCCATCCCGTGGGCGCTACGGGCTGCCGGATCATGGTCAGCCTGCTCCACGCCATGAAAAAACGGGGCAAGACCCTCGGCATGGCCACCCTCTGCGGCGGCGGCGGCGTCTCCATGGCCACGGTATTGGAGATGATGTAAAATTCGGACTTTCGGGGAACAGCTAAACCGTAAACCTCCCTGTTAAAGCAGACAAAAGGGGGCTCACCATCGAGGGTGAGTCCCCTTTTTGTTTCATCATGCCATCATATTTTCACACAACCCCCAGCCCTCCCCATTATTGTAATTAATAAATTCTGGGAGGGGCTGCTTTATGGCCCGTCAGGCCGTATTTTTTATTCTTTCTCGTCAGCGTCGAAAGATCGATCTGCAGGATGCGGGCTGCTTCGGCAAGATTCGGTGAGGCTTCCAGGGCTTTACGGATCAGTTCCCTTTCCACCGTGTCGAGGGCATCTTTCAAGGGACCGACGGGATAAGAAGATGCCGGCACGCCTGCCAATGGCGGCGGCGAAAGTCGATAAGTCTTCCTGATCTCTCCGGGAAGGTCGTGGAGGGTGATGACCTCATCGGCGCTCGTGACGACAACCCGTTCGATGGCGTTGCGCACCTCCCGGACATTGCCCGGCCAGTCGTAATTCATCAGGGCGTTGAGGGCCTCAATGGAGAGAAACTTCCCCGTATTATAATTCTGGTTATAGATCTTGAGGAAATGCTTGATCATGGGCAGGATGTCTTCCCGGCGTTCCNNGCCGGTAATAAAGGTCCTCCCGGAACTTCCGTTCCCGGATCATCTGTTCGAGATTCATGTTTGTAGCCGCGATAATCCGGACATCGATGGGAATCGTCTCCAGCCCCCCCAGGTGCTTGATCTGCCGGTCCTGGAGAACATTAAGGAGCTTCGACTGAAGCTCAAAGGGAAATTCGCCGATCTCGTCCAGAAAAAGG
>DMAT01000060.1 GCA_003451635.1 Syntrophus sp. (in: bacteria)
CGTTATCGGCTTCTCGGACGTCCTGATCAAGCAATACTTCGGTCCCCTCAACGATAAACAGGTGGAATACGCCCAAGACATCGCCGCCAGCGGGCAGCACCTCCTGGACCTTATTAACGACGTCCTCGATCTGGCCAAGATTGAGGCAGGGAAGGATGATCTTTACTATGCCCCCGTTTCCTTGCCGGAACTACTTGAAAACAGCCTGTCCATGTTCAGGGAAAAGGCAAGGCGCCACGACATCGAGTTACGCATGGAGGCGGAGGAGCGTCTCGCAGGGATACCGGTAACGGCGGACGTACGGAAGCTGAAACAGGTCTTGTATAATCTCCTGTCAAATGCAACAAAGTTCACCCCCGACGGCGGACGGATAATCGTCAGGGTCAGGGTGGTTGACGGGATAACGCCGGGGGAAAAGGGCAGCGGCCAGGGCATCGAGACCTCCGTGACGGATACGGGCATCGGGATTGCCCGGGAGGATCTGGAGAAGATCTTTGAGGAGTTTCATCAGGTTTATGACCCCGCGCTGGGCAAGAACCCGGGGACGGGTCTGGGTCTTTCCCTGACGCGCCGAATCATCGCTATGCACGGAGGGAGTATCTGGGCCGAAAGCGCCGGGTTGGGGAAGGGAAGCGCCTTTATCTTCCGGATTCCCTGCGCCCCTCCCCAAGGCAATATGTCATAGTATGGAACAAAAATAACGGTAAGAATTCTAGTATTATGTAGAAGGAGAATATTTTATGGCAACGACCACTGTACGGATACTCTGCGTCGATGATGAACCCCTGGTCCTCAAATTGATGGAGGCCCAGCTTGTCCCCCGGGGATACGAGGTCTTTACCGCCCCCAACGGCGCCGCGGCTTTGCGCCTCGTGAAGGAGATCCGCCCCCACATTGTCCTCCTCGATATCATGATGCCGGTCATGAGTGGTATCGAGACCCTCGCGGAAATCCGGAAGATCGATCCGAACGTGGGCGTCATCATGGTCACGGCCGTCACGGACGACGAAATCGCCCGGCAGGCCATTGCATTAGGTGCCTTCGACTATGTTACCAAACCCATCAATTTCGATTACCTGGAAACGGCGCTCCTGGTAAAGTACATCATGCAGATCGGATAGACAGGAGGAGACAATGGGACAGCCCCTGCGGGTCCTGATCGTTGAAGATTCGGAAGATGATGCCGAACTTTTGCTCCGCAAGCTTCGCCAGGGCGGTTATGAGCCCATACACACGCGGGTGGAGACCGCCGGGGAGATGGGCGCCGCCCTTGGGTCGGGGCCATGGGACTTAATTGTAAGCGATTACAGGTTGCCCCGGTTCAGCGGTCTGCAGGCCCTGGCGCTCTTCAGGAAAACAGGGCTGGATGTCCCCTTCCTGATCGTTTCCGGAAACATCGGTGAAGATACCGCAGTTGAAGCGATGAAGGCCGGCGCCCATGACTATATCATGAAAGACAGATTGCAGCGCCTGATCCCGGCCATCAGGCGCGAACTGAAAGACGCCGCGGAAAGAAGGCTGCGCCGGTTGTCGGGAGAGGCGTTGCGGAAGAAGCACGAGGAACTGGAGGAAGCCCATGCGGAGCTGAAGCAGGCCCAGGCCCGTGTCATCCGTCAGGAAAAAATGGCCTCCATCGGCCAACTCGCTGCGGGCATCACCCATGAGATCAACAACCCCATGTCCTTCATCACTGGCAATCTTGGCATTCTAAAGACCTATCTGGAAGGCATCACCAAAACCATCGTAGCGCAGGAAGAGATCGCCGACAAACATGCTCCACCGGAGGCCCTGGAGACCCTTCAGGCCCTGAGGGAGAAGATGAAGATCGATTATATCCTCAAAGATGTCGGAAATCTCATCGATCAGTCTCTGGAGGGGGCCGATCGGGTCCGGAAAATCGTGTCCGATCTCAAGACTTTCTCCCGGATGGAGGAGGATGTGTATATGATCGAGGACATCAATGCGGCCCTCGACAGCACCATCAACATCGTCTGGAACGAGATCAAGTACAAGGCGGAATTAGTCAAGGAATTTGGGGAACTTCCCCTGACCCGCTGCAACATCAGCCATCTGAACCAGGTATTCATGAACCTTTTGGTGAATGCCGCGCAGGCTATCGAGAAGTGGGGAAAGATCACCGTAAGGACCCGGACGCAGGGAGATGATATTTATGTTTCCGTAGCGGACACGGGCAGTGGTATCCCGGAGGAGAACCTAAAGAAGATTTTCGAACCCTTCTTCACGACAAAGGCAGCGGGCAAGGGTACAGGCCTGGGCCTGAGCATCTCCTATGACATTGTGAAGATGCATGGCGGTGATATTACAGTGGAAAGCGAGGTCGGGAAAGGATCTACTTTCATCATCCGGATACCGGTTGTAAGGTAGTAATGAAAGGAATGCCATGACCAGTACGGCCGAAGAAAAAGAAATAATTCGCATTTTGGTGGTGGACGACGAGCCATTCGTCCTTGAGATCATCAAAAGGCTTCTGAAAGATGACAATTACGAGATATTCACGGCCTCTTCCGGCAAGGAAGGCCTTTCCCTCATGCACATTTACCCCATTCAGATTGTCCTGTCCGATTATCGGATGCCGGAGATGAATGGCGTCGAATTTCTCAGGGAGGTCTGCCGGCTGTGGCCCGATACGATCCGCATTGTCATTTCCGGCTACGCGGATAGTCAAGCAGTGATTGCCGCCATCAATGAGGGGCAGATCTATAAGTTCATGGCAAAACCCTGGAATAACGAAGAGCTGAGGAACACCATCGTCAATGCCGTCGATCGTTACCGGTTGCTACAGGCGAATATGCAACTCACGGCAGACCTTAAATGGAAAAACGAGGCATTACAGAAATTCAATAAAATGCTCGAAGAAACCGTTGCCGAGCGGACTTATGAATTGAAGAAAAGCATGGAAAGAACGGAGCGGGCCTTCGAGGCAACTATTCGTGTCATCTCGAGCATAATCGAAGCGAGAGACCCCTACACGGCGGGGCACCAGCAGCGTACATCCTCCCTTGCCTCTTCCATCGGCCGCGAACTCGGCCTCTCTGACGAGATGATGGGGGGGTTGCGAATGGCGGCCACGATTCATGATATCGGCAAAATATCAGTTCCCGCCGAGATCCTCTGCAAGCCATCCCTCTTGACGGATACGGAACGATCCCTGATACAGGTTCATGTCCAGGCCGGTTGCGATATCCTCAAAGACATCGTTTTTCCCTGGTCCATCGCGAAAATAATTCTTCAACACCATGAACGGATGGACGGCTCCGGTTATCCGACGGGTCTGAAAGGTCCGGACATCTTGCTGGAAGCCAGCATCCTGGCTGTTGCCGATGTTGTCGAGGCCATGGCCTCTTACCGGCCTTACCGTGCCGCCCTTGGCATTGAATCTGCGCTCGACGAGATCCGGGCGTACAAAAACATCAAATACGACGCGACAGTGGTGGACGCCTGCCTGAGGATCTTTGATGAACAAGGTTATTGTTTGCCCTAACGAAAGAACAGCGAGGTGGAAGATTCAAAGGATAACAGAGAGGACAAAACCCTTGCCTGTTGTCGTAAAATGTGCGGCGAAGGCATGAAACAGATCATAAGGAATCTGATCATCGAAGGGGTTCCCAAGGATAGACTTTTCAAGGCTCTTAAAACGACAGAGTCCGAACTGGAGACCACCATCACCGCCATCAATGATGAATGCCGCAGATCCCGGCAGAAGGATGAGCAACATCTGACGTCGAAAAAGATGAGGCAAGACCACCTGACGAGGGTCCTGGTGCATTATCTGAAGGAAAATGACTCTCTCGCCAATGCCGTTTACTTCTCCCGTCAATCCTTCAAGATATTTGGTGAAGCTATCCGGAGGCTGCTCGGCGAAAACATCATCGAGGAAAAGCAACTCCAGTGCTACTCCGTGGTTAAGGCTTATCAGGATAAGAACGGCCGCATCGATTGGGAAGGAGTCTATGTGGATGACCGGACAAAGCAGATCACCTGGGACGTCTTCTTCCGCATCAGCTTGGCTATATCCGGGCTGTCCGGAGAGTGGTTCAGGGAATATATCGCCGACTATGCCAAAACACAGGGCGGCTTTTATGGGGAAGGGATGGCGCATTACGTGCAGGAGCGGCTGGAAGGGATCGCGAAGACGTTCAAGGATCTCAGGTTGGGTCGTTAACAGCTACATGGCTAAAGGATAAATGCGTCATGGAAGAGACTGTCAGAATCCTGTTCGTGGATGATGAGCCATCGGTGCTCAATATTATGGAGCGGTTATTTCTCTTCGAGGACTACGAAATCCTGACAGCCACCTCAGGCGAAGAGGGTCTTCGGAAATTTGAGGGATCCCCGACTATCCATATCGTCATATCGGACTACCGGATGCCGGAGATGAACGGTGTCGAATTCCTCGAAGAGGTCTATAAAAAGTGGCCCGATACCGTCCGGATGATCATTTCCGGATACGCCGACCTGGACGCTGTGGTCCAGGCGATCAATCGCGGACACATCTACAAGTTCATTTCCAAGCCGTGGAACAATACCGAAATGAAGGTTACCATCGCCACCGCCCTGGAAAGATATTTTCTGAGAAAAAGGAATAGGGAACTGACGGAATCCCTCCTTCATAAAAATGAAGAACTTCGCCAATTTAACGAAAGGCTCGAACAACTCGTGACGGATAGAACGACAGCGTTGATGCAGACACAGGAACAACTGGTCCAGTCAGAGAAGCTCGCAGCTATCGGCATCCTGGCCGCCGGGATTGCCCACGAAATCAAGAATCCTTTGGCGATCATCACAATGGGAACGGAATATATGAAATCCGTCGTCGGAGATAACGCCATGCTTCAAGAAGTGGCAGACAGGCTGAAACAGGCGGCCCTCCGCGCCGACACGATTGTGAAGGGCCTTTTGAGCTATTCACGCCAGAACCCACTCTCTTTCAAAGAAACCGATATCACGACGCTCATTGATGAAACCCTGACATTTACGGAACACGAACTGCAACGCAAGAACATCGAGGTCATCAGGAAATACGCGGACTCTCTACCCCGGGTCCGGGTGGACGCCAATCAAATCAAGCAGGTCTTTGTTAACCTATTGATGAACGGCATCGATGCCATGCCCGCGGGTGGCAGTTTCACCATCCGTGTCGAATGTTCTGAAAATGGCGCTGGGAAAAAGGTCGTTCAGATAGTATATGCCGATACAGGCTTCGGTATCCTGGCGGAAAGGATCGGCAAGATATTCGATCCCTTCTTTACCACCAAGGATATCGGCAACACGGGGTTGGGGCTTTCCGTCTCCAAAGGCATCATCGATAAGCACGGAGGCACAATTAATGTAGAAAGCCGGATCGAAGAAGGCACGAGCTTTTTCATCAGATTGCCGGTGGTCTGATCAGGATAAAAAAGCGTAAATAACTTTTCCCCCAAGGAGGTATGGCCATGGCCGAACCCGTTCAGATCCTCATGATCGACGATGAGGAACCTTTCTCCTTCTTCGTAAAACTCAATCTCGAAACCGACCCGCGTTTCAAGGTGACGACGGCCCTGCGAGGAGATGATGGTCTGAAACTGGCCAAGTCGATCAAGCCGGATCTGATCCTGCTGGACATCATGATGCCGGGTATGTTCGGCACGGAAGTGGCGGAAAAACTCCTCGAAGACCCCCGGACGAAAGACATTCCCATCATCTTCCTGACTGCTGCCCTCAAGAAGGATGAGGCGGATGAAATGGACGGAAGGATCGGCCGGCGGGAATTCATCGCCAAACCGATCACAAAGGAGGAACTTGTCATCCGTATCGAAGCGACCCTTGAATTAAAGAAATAATTACGGTCGCGTCTTCCCCGTCGCACATTTCAATTGATTATCATATCGGTGATGACACGTCACATCGGCCGGTAGATCCGATGGGTGTTCTTTCCTGCCTCTTTGGCTTCACACAGGGCGACATCGGCGCAGCGGATCAGTTCCTCCGCCTGGTCCCCATTTTCCGGATAGCAGGCAATACCGGCGCTGGCGGTTATTTTTAGCTGCTGTCCCTGGATAATAAAAGGTTCTGATTGCAGACCTTCCAGCACCTTTGTTACGGAAGTGGCGGCGTCGGGGATGCGGAGAATGCGGGGCAGCAAGATAAGAAACTCGTCCATGTCCATACGGGCCAGGGTGTCCCCCTTCCGCAGGCGACGGCGCAGGTCCGTTGCGACTTCCTTGATCAGCTCATCCCCGGCCCGGAGACCGAGGCTGTGAACGACGTTTTTGTATCCATCCAGGTTGAGGATGACGACCGCCGCCCGTTCCCGCTCCCGCTGGGCCTGGATAATGGCCATGGAAAGCCGGTCGATAAAGAGCATGCGGTTCGGCAGCCCCGTCAATGAGTCATGGGTTGCCCGCCAGGCCAGTTGCTTCTTCCATTTCAAGGCCTTTTCACGCCAGTCGGTCTGTTCATCAGTCATAATAAAAACCTCATTCTCTGTAATTACCGTCATTTTTCTGTGGCGTACCGGTCAAGGGCATCTAAAAATATTGCCTTTTTCAGTGGTTTGGTCAGGTGAGCATCACAGCCGGCGTCGATGCTCTTCTGCAGGTCTTCCTTGAGGGCATGGGCGGTCAGGGCGATAATCGTGGTCCGTTCCCGCCCCTGCGCCTCTTCCCAGGAACGAATGGCCCGGGTTGCCTCATAGCCGTCCATGACGGGCATCTGGA
>DMAT01000018.1 GCA_003451635.1 Syntrophus sp. (in: bacteria)
GGGCCGGGTCCGTGAGCATGGAGATGCGGATAAATTTTATTTCGTCAAGGACACTGCGGGGATCGTTCCGGCGACCGCCCCGGCGCCGGGGCACCCCCCCCTGATTGACATGGAAGCGGAGTTTGTCCACGTCCGCGCTCCGGATGGGCCGGATAGCCGCGTTGGGACAGACGAGATCGCACATGCCGCAACCGATGCAGGCATAGGCCGGATCGGTTCGCTGATCGACGCCGTGATAGACGGTAAAGACATTGCCCGGTTTCTCTGTGAGGCCGATTAGTGTCTGGACGACGCGTTTGCGGTGGACGCCCAATTCGATGGCCCGGACCGGGCATACGGCGGTACAACGGCCACAGAGGGTGCAGGCCTCCTTATTCCAGAGGATCTGCCAGGGGAGGTCGCTTATGCTCAGGGTTGAGGGGCTTATCTTTCCCATTGATTCCATCTTACCACCTCCTGTCGATGTGGGGGGACCATGACAGTGTCATATTTCATGGGCTGAAAATCTTCACTTTTGTTTCGGGCCGGAATGGCTGCATCGAGACCGCACATCTCGGAGGAAAAGGCGAACATGCCGGAAGTGCCGCCCACGATACCGGGACGAAGCTTTTTGCTGTCCTGAACCATGAAGAGCGTCCGATCGGGCAGGCAGCCGATTACGCAATTGGGGCCGTCTATGATCAGGGGACGGCAAGCGTGCTTGACGGCGCGCAGCCGTTCTCCGTGGGGATGGCGCTGGAGTTCTTCATCTTTGAGTGGCGTCAGGAGATGTTTGTACATATCCAGCCCCATGCCGAGCTTTTGCTGGGCAAAATGGAGGATGTGGGTAAAGACCTCCGAATCGGACTGGTAACCAACGTAACCGGCATAATTTCGCGACGCCAGGTATTCGCGGATCGGTACAAAGGCCGTGTTTTCGCCATTGGTCATCGTAGAGTATCCCTGAATGAAAAAAGGATGGCAGGCATAGATGTCGATGGCGTAGTTGGTGTTCTGCCGGCCCTGGGCAAGGATAATCCGGGCCTGGAATTCCTCGTTGTCGAGGCCCAGGTATTCGGCCAGGACAAGGGGATCTCCTACCTCCTTGAGCATGATCACATCGGGCCAAAAACTGAATACGATCATCGATCCGTCCTGTTCGCCCATCTGTCGAAGCTTGAGACGGGTCAGCATGAGCCGGTATTCGATTTCTTCCTTGCTCAGGGACTGCCAGTCCGGCGGATAGTCGTAAACCCGGACAAGATAATTGTCCCGTTTAGGCGTTCCCGGGGGCGGCGTCTTGGCCGGCCGGATGGAGAGCTTATATTTAACCATGAAATCCAGATCCAGCATATAACGGTCCAGGGCCCGGATGCCTTCGTTGGAAAAGATTCCCGAAAGAATCGGCGCTCCCTTGAAACGCTCGAAGCTTCCCCCGAGGTCGGTCAGAAACAGGCCCACCCCCGACCCGTCATGACCCTCCTTCATGACGTTCAAGGCATGAATGGCCGCCATCGGCGAAAGGGGTTCCTTGCTGGTAATGGCAAAAAGACGACACATATATCAATCCTTCTCTCTGTCAATCCGGGTTCGACCCGGGACACATTGTCTACAAAGGTTACTTGGAGCTTGGAGCGCTGTGTTTTGCGAGTCTGCGAAAATCATGCCATTGCCGAGGCATGGAAAGACCCCATTTGCGCCGTTTTATGACGGATTTGTTGAATAAATATTTTGTTGGCACAAAAAGGTTCCCTCTCATCGGCCATAAAATAACATATTTGTACTTTCGGACGGGCCATATCTAATTTATTGTCCAAAAGCGCGGGCCCGCTCATCTGCCGTTTCTCGCGGTCCGGAATTTCCACGGATCGATGCCCATCTTCTGGATCTTATACTGGATAATCCGTTTGGTCGTGCCGAGATTTCTGGCCGCCTGGCTCTGATTGCCATGGGCCTCTTTCAGCGCTTCAATAATAAGGGAGCGCTCCTGACTTTCGATAACTGTACTGAACCTTCCCGCTTCCTTTTCTACTTCTTCCCGACCCTTTATCTGCAAGGAAGGAGGCAGATGAATCATCTCAATGGCGTCACCCTCGGTCAGCAGGACTGCCCGTTCGATGCAGTTTTCGAGCTCCCGGACATTTCCCGGCCAATGGTGGGACAGGAAGGCCTCAATAACGGCGGTGGTAATCCTTTTGACGGGTTTGCTCAATTCTTTTGAATACTTGAGAACAAAATGATCGGCCAGAAGGATAATGTCATTTCCCCGATCCCGGAGGGGCGGTATGTAAATGGGGAAGACGCTCAGGCGGTAATAGAGATCCGTCCGAAATTGTCCCGAGGAGACGCAATCCTCCAGGCGGCGGTTGGTGGCGGCGATGACCCGGGCATTCGTTTTGACAAGGCGAGGGGAACCCAGGGGCTGAAACTGCTTTTCCTGAAGAACCCTGAGGAGTTTGGCCTGCGCCGCTGCCGAGAGCTCGGCAACCTCGTCAAGGAAAATCGTACCGTTGTTGGCCTCCTCGAAGCGTCCCCGGTGCTGTCTAACGGCGCCCGTAAAGGCGCCCCGCTCGTGTCCGAAGAGCTCACTTTCTATAAGGGTATCCGGTATGGCCGCGCAGTTGACCTGAATCATGGGACCCTTGCTGCGGGCGCTGTTCATGTGAATAGCCTTGGCAATCAGCTCCTTGCCCGTGCCGGTTTCCCCAAGAATCAGGGCGGTGGTGCTCGAATCGGCAACATGGCGGATCAGGCCGAAGACCTCCTGCATGCCCTTGGAATGCCCGATAATATCAACGGTAGGAGGCTTGCCCTGATTGACGAGGCGGCGGAGACGGCGGTTTTCTTCCTCAAGGGCAAGGATATGAACGGCCTTAGCGATAAGTTCAGCGACTGAGGACAGCATGGACATTTCCTGGTCCAGATCGGCAACGTCCTGGGCGCCTTTGTCGGCGGAAAGGATGCCAACCACCCGGGAATCGTATATGATGGGAACGCACAGAAAGGCCAGCTCATTGCGGTTCAGGTCTCTGCGCGCCCCGGTCCGGTCCAGAAAAAGGGTTTCCTTGCCCAGATTCGGAATGGCCATGGGACGGCCGGTCTGGGCCACCTTTCCCGTGATGCCTTCGCCGATCTGATAAGTGATTTCCACGCCATCCAGTTTGATGTCGTGGGCCACCTCCAGCCATGCCTCTCCGGTGTCCCGATCCAGAAGCGAGATCATTCCCCGTTGCATACCCAGATGGGCGTTCATCTCCCCCAGAACCTGTTCGAGCTGATCCCGCAGCTCCCATGGCTGGGCGAGGGTCTTGGCGATGGCATGGAGGGCCGCTAATTCTTCGTAATTATGCGTCGTCATATTGGACAAAAATGGGCAGTAATGAACTTGTTTCATATCCTATACAATTTAGTCTAAAAAAAAGCAATGGGCCCTTGTGATCTTTTCTGGTATACATTTTGTAATCAAGTATCGTACCAAATACGTTGAAGCGAGGTTGGCCATGGTATCTTTCTCCCGAGTCAGTTCCGGCATCCAGGGTTTGGACGATGTCCTGAATTATTTGCAGACCGGCGACAATGTGGTTCTCCAGGTGGACGGCATTGAAGATTACAAGCATTTTGTCCTTCCTTTCGTGAATAAGGCCCTGGAAAACAATGAACGGGTGGTTTACATGCGTTTCGCTCGCCATGCCCCCCTCCTCGAAGCCACCGGCAAGATCGTCATCTACAAACTAAATGCCGATACGGGGTTCGAATCTTTTTCCACGCAGGTCCATAACATCATCCGTCAGGAAGGACGGGATGTCTTCTATGTCTTTGACTCCCTTTCCGACCTCCTCATGGCCTGGGCGACGGACCTGATGATCGGCAATTTCTTCGTTATTACCTGCCCTTATCTGTTTGAACTCAATACGGTTGCCTATTTCGCCATTTTACGGGGCCGCCATTCCTTCAAGACCATTGCCCGCATCCGGGAGACAACCCAGGTGCTTATTGACGTCTATAACTATCAGGGCAAGATCTGTGTCCATCCCTTGAAAGCCTGGCACCGCTACACACCCACCATGTTCCTGCCCCACATCACGGACGGGGAGAAATATAACCCCATCATGAACAGTGTGGACGCTACCCAGCTCTTCTCCTTTCTGGCCCATAAGAGCTCGGTCAATGCGGAGCGAAATCTTGACTACTGGGACCGTATCTTTCTGCGGGCCAGAGAAGTTCTGGAGAACCCTGAAGCCAAAGAAGAAAAGGAAGAGATGATCGAGCAGCTTTCCCGGGTCGTGATCGGGAGAGAGAAACGGATGCTCTCCCTGGCCAGGGACTATTTTACCCTTGAAGATCTTCTGGACATCAAGGACCGTCTCATTGGCACCGGCTTCATTGGTGGGAAATCCGTAGGCATGCTCCTGGCGAGAAATATTCTCCGCGGGGACAAGGAATATGACTGGCCCGGTTGCCTGGAGCTGCACGATTCCTTTTATATCGGCTCCGATGTCTTCTATTCCTATATTGTCCAGAATGGCTGGTGGAAAACACTCATGTCCCAGAAGACCCAGGAGGGCTACTTCGAGAGCGCCAGGGAGTTAAAAACCAAGATGCTCAGGGGCGTCTTTCCCGAAGAGGTCAAGGA
Organism: Syntrophus sp. (in: bacteria); assembly: GCA_003451635.1. Taxonomy (GTDB): domain Bacteria; phylum Desulfobacterota; class Syntrophia; order Syntrophales; family UBA8958; genus UBA8958. The sequence continues at coordinate 4,613 of DMAT01000018.1, forward strand.
ACAGTTTCAGTTGATGCTCGAGTATTTCGGTCAGTCGCCGATCATTGTCCGTTCCAGCAGTCTCCTGGAGGATGCCTTTGGGAATGCCTTCGCCGGCAAATACGAGAGTTTTTTCTGTGTCAACCAGGGGACGCCGGAGCAGCGCTACGAAGCCTTCGAAGAATCGGTCCGCCTTGTCTTTGCCAGTACCATGAACGAGGACGCCCTGACTTATCGTCTCCAGCGCGGCCTTGATCAGCATGATGAGCAGATGGCCCTCCTCGTGCAGCGGGTATCGGGGGCCTATCGCAAGCATTATTTCTTTCCCGAGGTAGCCGGCGTGGGTCTTTCCTACAACACCTTCGTGTGGAAGCAGGGTATGGACCCCCGGGCCGGCATGCTCCGTATTGTTTTCGGCATGGGGACGCGGGCCGTCAACCGGGTGGAAAATGACTATCCCCGGATCGTGGCCCTCGATGCCCCGCTGGTAAAGCCCCATGGGGGTATGGCGGACATCCGTCGCTTCTCCCAGCATGATGTCGATGTCCTGAATCTCGAGGAAAACCGCTTCCATGCCCTTTCCCTGCTCCAGGTCATCAATGAAGGGCTTGACGTGCGCCTGGACCTTGTGGGCGCAAGGGATACGGAAGCCTCGGAACGCCTGCGGTCGACGGGACGGGCTGCTCAAGATATCTGGATCCTCACGTTTGATGAGCTTCTGGCAACGACGCCCTTCACAGAGATCATGTCCCGGATGCTCAAGACCCTGGAAGGGGTCTATCAATATCCCGTAGACATAGAATTTACGGCAAATTTCAACTCCGAAGGGCGTTTGCAGGTCAATCTCCTCCAGTGTCGGCCTTTTCAGACCAAGGGACAGAACGTCCGCGTGGACATTCCGGAAAAGATCAAGAAGAATCGCATTCTGCTGCGCCAGGAAGGGAACTTCATGGGGGGCAGCGTCTCCCAGCCCCTGGCCAGGATTATCTACGTGGATCCCCTGGGATACACGAAGCTGTCCCTTTCCGAGAAATACGATGTAGCCCGCCTGGTGGGGCGCCTGAACAAACTGATCGAGAAGCGGGAGGAAACGCCGACCGCCCTCTTCGGTCCCGGTCGCTGGGGGACTACGACGCCGGCCATGGGCGTCCCGATAACCTTTTCGGAGATCAACAATATCACCGCCATCGCGGAGATCGCCTATCAGGATGGCAGCCTTATTCCCGACCTGTCCTTCGGGACCCATTTCTTCCAGGATCTTGTGGAAATGGATATCTTCTATATGGCCATTTATCCCGACCGGAAAGAAGTCCTCTTTAATCGTGAATGGCTGGAGAGCATGCCCAACACGCTCGCGGAGCTGACGCCGCGCGACGGTCGCTATGAAGAAGTCGTCCGGGTTTATGATGTCCGTGAGCGGGGGTTACTGTTGATGTCAGACGTGGTCAACCAGAAACTGATCTGTTACGGTAAATAAGCAAGGGAACGGCGACCAGCAGCAACACCGAGGCATTCATAAAAGCTGAATATGCCCTATATTTCACAAAAATGGCCAGTCGCTGCCGCCCTGAAAGCTACGGAAGCGTGATTTGTCATTTCATCGTAGGTTTCTTCAGGTGATAATCATTGAACTATAATTGCATTAAAAAATCAGGAGGCTGTTCCCGGAAGTAGGATTACTTCTTCAGCTTGAAGACGATGACAAAATCCAGGGCAGCGAATGCCGCTTTCTCGCTGCGAAAAGGCAGGCCCGGACCTTCCATCTTGTAGTAGCCATCGAGGTGGAGCTCTTCCACGCCGTTGGCCTTGGCTTCAGCAATAGTGCTTCCGCCAATGGGGGTCATGATCAGGGAGGTCTCTGTCTTCTGTTCATCAGGTTCCAGGGCAGGATTGTGTACCTGGAATTTGCCGTTCTCAGGGCCTGCACCCACGGCAATGACAAAATGACCGCCTTTTCTGATGTAACCACCGCTCTCTGCTTCCCGGTACCACCCATTGTTCAGGATTACCACCATGTCAGGGTCTTCGACAGCTTTGCGCATCCACTGCATTTCGGGCTTCCTTGAAATAAGATATTTTTCGTGTTCATCATTAAGATTTCGCCAGCCGGCCACTTCCAGGAGGGCGAACTGGTAGCCCTTCGCCGAAAGGAAACTCTGGAGGCCGTTTATAATCTTGCTGGGATTAGTGCCAATCTCCGGGTCCGTGTCCATCTCATCGGCAAGCCTCTTGATAGTGGCAACCTGGGCGTCGTGGCCCGTGCCGTCCACCAGGTCTGCCATTCCCCTGGCGGTAGCCAGATAAAGTAACCCGTTGGCGATGGACGTGGGAGCGCAGTAATTGCTGCCGTCATTTTCAAAGCCGGCCCCGGGATCATTTTGACAAAAGGTCCCCGTATATTTGCTCTTCGTAGAAGGCTCTGCCGGGGCAACCTGGCAGAGCAGGAGGGGTAATATAAGCAGGATGACAAGGCCGGAGCCTCCAGCAAAGGCCTTTTTCAGAGACATGATCAATGTTTTCAGCATTGGGATCGCTCCCTTTCCGTGAATAATAACAAAGCATGGGCAGTTTTGTTTTCGTCATCTTATAGCATTTGATGAGAATCTGCTTTCTGGAGAGGGAAGTATATGGAAGGCACGCTTCTACGTCAATGAAAAGTTGGCAAAAAAAAGGGAAGGGTCATTAGGACAATTATGTTTCATTGCCCCCTAAACAGACAAATATGTGTACATGCGCAATAGCCAATCTCATTCAAGCTGCTGTATAGTAAAGACATTTTTAGAAAATATATTTTGGCAGGGTAATTGCAAATGCGCAATTGATTTGTCCGTTCGATTCAAATTCTGAGGGGAGACATGGCATGGTCAATCAGATCAATTCAGGCGATACTGCTTGGATACTTGTGTGTTGTTCATTGGTTTTATTAATGACGCCGGCTCTGGCACTTTTTTATGGGGGAATGGTGCGCAGGAAGAACCTTCTTTCCACTTTAACCTTGAGTTATGTCTTCTTGGCCCTGATTGGGGTCCAGTGGGTATTATACGGTTACTCCCTTGCCTTCGGCGCCGACATCAACGGCCTTGTCGGAGGGCTGAACTATCTGGGGTTTTCGGGCGTGGGAGCCCTGCCCAATGGAGACTACAGCAAGACTATTCCCCATGGACTTTTTGCCGCCTTTCAGATGATGTTTGCCGTCATCACGCCGGCCTTGATTACCGGCGCCTTTGTGGAACGAGTCAAATTCAAGAGCTTTCTCCTGTTCAGTCTCCTCTGGGCGACGTTGGTCTATGATCCGCTGTGCCACTGGGTTTGGGGACAGGGCGGCTGGTTGAAGCAAATGGGTGTCCTTGATTTTGCCGGGGGCACGGTCGTCCATATCGCCGCCGGTTTTTCGGCTCTTGCCTTTGCCCTCGTGATCGGGCCACGCAAGGGGTATGGCAAATGTCCTATGGAACCAAGCAATATTCCGCTAACCGTCCTGGGCGCGGGATTGCTGTGGGTGGGCTGGTTCGGTTTTAATGCCGGTAGCGCCCTGGCAGCCAATGGTGTGGCGGTTAATGCCCTGTTGACCACCAACACCTCCGCCGCCACAGCCGGTCTGGTCTGGATGATGCTCTCCTGGCTGGATGGACGTCCCAGCACCCTGGGAATAGCAACGGGAATGGTAGTCGGTCTTGCGGCGGTGACGCCCGCTTCGGGTTATGTCACGCCATTGGCGTCTATGGTGATAGGGGCAGTTGCCGCACCACTGTC
>DMAT01000232.1:0-3563 GCA_003451635.1 Syntrophus sp. (in: bacteria)
CCGTGAGCACACGGACCCGTCCCTATGGAACAATCCGGCATTCCTGCGGACAAACTACTTCATGACCGCGATATGGGGCGTAGTGTTCACCATCAACGCGTTCTTGGCCTGGCAACGGAGCATCCAGCCCGCTATGCCCGGCTGGACCTACGAAACCATCTCGTACAGCCTCATGGTCTCGGCCATGTTCATCAGCATCTGGTATCCGGAATACCTCAGACGCCGTCGCAATTCACAGGCGGCACAATCGTAGTAATACATGGGACGTGCAGATTTTTGAGCGTGAGATTGTATCCAGTTCTTCCCGGAATCGAGCATCCGGCGATTTTGACGGATATCGAATCTTTCGAATGATAATCAATGAAATGTAAAAGTTAAGGGCCTCTCAGGTAGCCAGCTTAAGATCACTGGCTTTTTTGTTCCACTTATGGCATTAAGTAATGAGATCCTTTTTGTTCCACTGCATTGCAGTAGAATTGGATATTCCTTCATTATGAACACATTTTTTATCTTCCGGAGGCGTTATGTTGAATACATCCCGTCTGCGAAAGTCATATGTGGGCTTCATCCTCCTTTGCATCCTGCTCACTTATCCCTTGATCGGCATGTCCGCTTCGCATTTGGAGCCATTGCCGGAAAGATTCGATCTCCGGAACATTGACGGAACTGTCAACATCGGCCCGGTCAAAAATCAGGGAGACATCGGCAATTGTTACGGCTTTGCCACAGCTGCCGGTTACGACACCCCCACAACATCTTCCATAATAAAAAAAGTGGCAACACAAGGAAGGAGTTTTGATATATGTGAACGCGATAAGCAGGTCCCTAACAAACTGAGTTTGCTAAGCATCAGTATACGGGCACGTGTCTCAAGCATTGACGTCCTTGGAGATGTGGCGCCGGAAAAGTTTCAGGAGTATGATGTGGCGGCGTACTTCAAGCTGCCTTGGGCGTGGTATTCCCAATCAGGCTGGGGAACCGGCATAAGGCTGATGACCAGCGCAGGCGTTCTTTATGGCGCCGGGGATACCGCGTTAGTAGTTTCTCTCATTCCCCTAATTACCCTTGGCAGTCAAGATGGGAGGTTCACATTAGATATGGGAGCTGGTGGGGCTCTGCTTAGCAATCATCGCTTTGGAACGCAAGACTACGGCGGATATTTTCAATTTGCCCTGACCGCGGGCGTTGGTGTTCCGCTCTTTAAACGATTGGGAGTGGGCTACCGGTTTCTGCACTATTCCGATGCAGGAATCTACGGACCTCACAACATGGGGGCAGATTTTCACATGCTTGAGCTCAACTACCGATTTTGAATTTAGGATTGCCTCCTCGCCACTGCTGAAACGGCATGTTGAATAACATTGCTAAATTTCTAAAACGAAAAATCGTTTACACAGAATCATTCATTTGCAATTCTTCACCGTTACAAACGGTATTCGTTGCCTTTTTAAGGTTTGCATTTCTATTGAATTGTGGCAACGATAATCGGTACAGATTAAATTTTATTCTGTCTCATCTGTTCAGTTCTGTTTGTAACATGCAAGCATTCAAGAGTGTATTTTCGTGCCAGAGCATTTTCGGTGGAATTTATAAAAAGTTCGCCGTGCGAACTTTTGTTGTAACATGCTGATATTTTAAATTAATTTACTGGGCAAAGTATTTTGAATGTTTTTGTGTGGATTTTCCCCTGTTTATTCTCCTTCACTGTTGCCGTATCCGAGATTCCCCGTTACACATTACGCTGAGATCAAGGGAAGACTTTGTGGTCTGATTAGAAACCAACACGGCATCGGCGATAAACAGTATAAGCTATGCTTTATGCCAACCGTATAATAAAACTCCCCAAGCTTGACCTCTCACCGTGCACGTACCGGCGCTTTGGTTAATGACACTCGCTGTAGCCGCATAAGCGGCAGACGGCGCAGCCTCCCTCGTGCTCGACAATGCCGCCGCATTCCGGACAGGCCCCCTTGACAAAGGCGATCTTCTCTTTGATTATTTCCTGCCCTCCATTGTCGGCCATATGGGATTGAATCGCCCTGGCGACGGCATCGGCGCAGGATAATACCTTGTTCTCACCGAATCCGGAAGGAGAATGACAAGAGATTCCCTGTAATTGCTTGACAACCTGTCGCGCCTGAACGCCGCTGCGCCACGCCAGGGAAACCATGCGGCCGATGGCCTCGCTCTGCGACGCAGCACAGCCGCCGGCCTTGCCCATCGTCGTGAATAGTTCAAAAATGCCTGCCTTATCTTCATTGACAGTTACATAAAGGGGACCGCAGCCGGTCCGCATCTGATATGTCCAGCCTTTCAGGACCTTGGGGCGTTCCCGCTTGACAACCGTCTTTTCTTCATCGACAGACATCCGCTGGCTTTGATCTTCCTTTTTCAGCGTCGAGAGGACCTGATTGTCCCGCGATCCGTCGCGATAGATCGTCACCCCCTTGCAGTCCATTGTGTAGGCCAGATGATACACCTTGGCAACATCATCGATGGTGGCGCTATTGGAAAAGTTCACCGTTTTGCTTACCGCGTTATCCGTATACTTCTGAAAGGCGGCCTGCATCTCGATGTGCACTTCCGGGGAAATATCATGAGCCGTAACAAATACAGACTGGATATCAGCGGGAATATCTTCCATGTCCCGAATGCTTCCATGCCGGGCAATACGCTGCATCAGTTCCAAAGAGTAAAATCCCCTTTCCCTGGCGACCATTTCGAAGCGTGGATTGACCTCCACCAGGATGTCATCGTCCATGACCTGGCGTACGTAAGAGACGGCAAAAAGCGGCTCCACACCGGACGAGGAATTGGCAATGATGGATATGGTCCCCGTCGGGGCAATGGTCGTGATCGTGGCATTCCGGATGGGCGCCTCACCCCGCCGGTCATAAACGGACCCCTTGAAATTCGGAAAGGGCCCCCGCTTTTTCGCGAGTTCCCGTGATGCAGCGTGACCTTCGTCATGGATAAATTGCATGACTTTCTCCGCAAGGGCAATGGCGTCCTTATCTTCATAGGAAACGCCGAGGAGAATCAGCAGATCCGCCCAGCCCATGATTCCGAGACCGATTTTCCGGTTTCCCAGGGTCATGTCGTGTATCTGTTGCAGGGGATATTTGTTTACTTCCACAACATTATCCAGAAAATGAACGGCAAGATGGACCGTCTCTTTTAGTTTCGCCCAGTCAATTTGTCCGTCTTTAACCATTTTGCCCAGATTTATGGAGCCCAGATTACAGGACTCATAAGGAAGGAGGGGTTGCTCCCCGCAAGGATTCGTTGATTCAATGGTTCCCACATGAGGAGTCGGATTGTCCCGATTCAGGCGGTCCAGAAAAACGATGCCCGGCTCACCGTTTTCCCAGGCCTGAGTGACAATCCGGTTGAATACCTTCCGGGCATTGAGCGTCCCGGCGACCTTGCCGTTCCTCGGATTGATGAGGTCATAATTCTCATCATTTTCCACAGCCATCATGAAGACCTCCGTCAGACCAACGGAAATATTGAAATTATTAAGTTGTTTCTTGTCGGCCTTGCACATGATGAAATCCATGATG
>DMAT01000232.1:3641-7414 GCA_003451635.1 Syntrophus sp. (in: bacteria)
AGATGCCTGTGGTTGTCAAGACCACATCGTTTGCCGGTCGTAACCTGGAGAAAGAAAAACCCGTACCACCCCCTGATTTATGGATCAGGGCCGTATATTTCACGGCGTCGAATATTTCCTCCATGGAATCACCGACGGGAAGGACAAAGCAGGCTGATAATTGACCCAGTTCCCGCCCCGCATTCATCAACGTGGGTGAATTGGGAAGAAATTCGAGGCGGGCCATCATATTGTAAAACTTTTCCTCCAATTTCTTCGTATCCGCCTTGGCATCGAATTTCCGATCCGCAGCGGCAATGGCGTGGGCCACGCGACCGAGCATATGGGACGGCGTCTCCAGAACGACTCCCTCTTGATCCCGTTTCAGGTAACGTCTCTCCAGAACGGTCAGGGCATTTTTTGTGAATTCAGGAACCAGCGGCGTGGAAGTCTTTTTTTTCATTCTCTTTTTCCCTTCGGTGATAATTACAAGTTAGTTAAATGCATGAAACACAACATGTAGTATGATGGCACGCGATTAACCACAATATGCAGAATAAGTCAACAGGAGATTTAAAAAATATCGGGATAATTATATATCTTGTCGGCGTGGATTTACGGTGCGCTTGTCAGTCACCCAACAAACATAATGCTTTATAGGCAAGAAAGCCCCGGGGTGGAAATACTGCCCCGGGGCTTTTCACTCGAAAATAAGTTTCTAACTTGTTTTATTCACGGAACGATTACTTACTGTTACCGTTACCGTTTTTTCCGCCAGATATTCATCTTTTCTGCGTCTTTAATCAACCCGTCACGCAGGTCCGGATGGGCGATGTTGATCAGCGCTTCCGCCCGCTGCCAGGTGGACTTGCCGGCCAGATCAGCCACGCCGTATTCGGTCACGATCATGTGGGACTGGGTGCGGGGCACCGTCACGATAGAACCCTGGGGCAGCATCGGTACGATCCGGGTTTTGGTCTCCCCTGTCTTTTTGTCCTTGTAGGAGGAGTTGCAGCAGACGAAAGACATCCCGCCGTTAGACATATAGGCGCCGGTTGCAAAATCGAGCTGTCCGCCGGTGCCGCTGATGTGGCGGGGNNAGAAACCTGACCGAACAGATCGACTTCGACACAGGCATTAATGGAGGTCATGTTGTCATGCTGACACATGATATGGGGGGCGTTGGTATAGGAAACAGGATAGGACGCCAACGAGGGGTTCATATCAATCCAGTCATAGAGGAACTGGCTGCCCGCGGCAAAGGCGTAGGCGCTCTTTTTCTTGTCGAGACCCTTCTTCTTGTTGGTAAGCTTGCCGGCCGCGTACATGTGGTAGTAGGCGTCGACGAGCATCTCTGTATGGCAACCCAGATCCGTGAGATCCGATTCAGCAAGCTGGCCGCCGATATAATTGGGCAGACCGCCGATGCCGAGCTGAATGCAGGCGCCGTTGGGAATCAGGGGAACGATGTGGGAGGCAATCTGTTTGTCGATTTCCGTCGGGGCAGCCGGGGGGATGACCTCTAGCTTGGAATCAAATTCGACAACGTAATCGACTTCCGAAATGTGCACCGTCTCGTCACTGCCGCCCATCGCCCAGGGAAGAAGCGGATTCACTTCGAGAATTATCTTCTTGGCAACATCAAGTACCGCACGAACGGCAGCATTGCCCATGTGGAGACTGAAAAAACCGTCTTTGTCCATCTTGGTAACCCGGATCATGGCCACGTCGAGACTCTTGATGCTCTTCCTGTAGAACAGCGGCTGATTGCGGAAGATCATGGGGTGATAATAGCAGCGGCCAAGATCGTGTTTCTTGCGATCGTAACCGGAGAAATGCCAATTCTGCAACGTGAAGACTTCTCCATCGGGGTCGGCTTCGATACAGGCCTGGGCGGTCAAGCTCAAACAATGTCGGATATTGATATCCTTCAGTTCATTCTTACGGGCCGCAAGGGCATTGTCCAGACCAACCGGCTTGGTATGGCCGAATCCGTAATCAATCCAGTCTCCGCTCTTTACCACTTTCACTGCTTCTTCCGGGCTCACAAGTTTACTTTTATACTGCTCTGCGTACGACATGAATCTACCTCCCTCTATTTTTTTTGTGCCTCTCTTATCTGCCGTGCATGGTGACAAAACGACTCCGATTACACCTAGAAATGCTTGCGGACGCATTCTTTCTTCCATATTCGCGCTCTGATAAAATGAAGACGGTGCGCGATTATCACATCCGCAAATGAATCACAATATTGAATATTTTTGCAGAGTATGTTAGCATGCATTTGCCGATGTATTTGCCAAAAGAAGCGATACACATAAATTACCATGTTTTCAATACGTTGCGCACTCGTACCTTTTTACCGGACCCTTCACAGCAGCAAGTATTTTTTCCTCTTTGCGATCAGTAGCAGCAAGTTTTTCCCCGACCTCCAAACTATCCTTGACAGCCTCTGCTATTTTTTGTACGTGGAAAACCATGACGATCGCAGGCCCCCATTGTTACCAACACTTTCTTCCCGACTTGATATTTTTTTGCTGACATGCTCAAGGCTATTATCGACACGAAGGCCATTCACCGCTGCCAGCAACACTTCACCCGCCAGTTCAAGGCTTGGGGAAAGGAAAAAATCCCCGTTAACCTCGGTCACCAGGGGGCAAGCGCCCGGGTCCGGGTATGGTGGTCCGACGAACTCGGCCTATGGTTCTTTCCCGGCAAGGGAGAAGAAAATCGCTACTGGAACGCCTTCGGAACGGTCCGGCCCAAGACCGAAGCCTCCCTGTCGATTACCTGCGAGATCAACTTTCCAAAAATGGGAACCGACCGGCGCGTCGGCGGGGTCTTCGCCGCCGATAGTAAGGGGAGGATCTACGTCGTCCACCGGGGAAAGTTGGGCGGGGGCAGGAAGGGGATAGGCAAGGCCCTCTTCGAGAGGCAATACCGGGGCGTCTGGGTAGATATGGAAGATGGCGAGGAAAACGTGACGGTCGCCATTGTCGGCCTCCTCCACTCCCCCCGTTTCGCCCGCCAATTGGCCCAGTTCGTCAACAAGATCGACAAGATCAAGGATATGGCCGGCCCGCCGTCCGCCCAGATGGAAATGGGTTTTGATGACCTCCGCCTCCGGGAGGAATTATTGGGGATGCGTCACTGTGAGTTGCTGAGGGATATGGCCTCGGAATGCGATCAGGGACTGGTGATAAGGGATCTCGCCGCCGCCCTGAAGGAACTCCGCTGGAAATGCGGCAATGACGGCCTTCGGGATCTAATGGCCGTCGATAAGGAGGGGGAGGCGGTGGCCGTTTTCCAGATCAAGACGAACAATCTGTCCAAAAGAGTCCAGGAAGGGGCAGCCCAACTCCTAGTGAACAGCCTCCATTTTCCGCGTCCGCCCCGGCTGATCCTGGCCCTGCCCGAACCCCTCGACGCCGCCATGACGGCGAAACTGCGGCGCCTGCACATAGAGACCATGATCTATGCCTGGCGGGAAAATCAGGCCGTTTTCCCCGGTCTGGAAATGTTTCTTGCCTCCCTCCGCAACGACTGATTCACCCCCGTAATCAGAGGAGGAGCTGATTGTCCTTTGACCGGGACTCGCCGAGATTTGTCACCGTAATGGCCGGGCGGCCGAGGACCGGGCATTTTGTCTCGCAGATCCCGCAGCCGACGCAGAGGGAGAGATCTACGTGGGGTTGTTTCAGGAGTACCTCCCGACCCTGACGATCCCGCAGGCGGATCTCCTCGAACCAGATGGCCTTGGGGGATGTGGGGCAGACCTCCTCGCAGACGATGCA
>DMAT01000449.1 GCA_003451635.1 Syntrophus sp. (in: bacteria)
AACATCCAGCAACCAGGGCAGGTCGATTCCCTGGGACCAGTTCTTGGGGTCGTTGGAGGCAATAACGACCGCCGAGATTTCTGCATCTGCCTCAATTTCGTCGAAGGCCTTTAAAATAGCCTCGATAAACATCGGGTTGTGCCTGTTTTCGCCGTTGGTCATGGTAATGATTGCGACGTTTTCGTCTTTTGTCCATTCCAGTATCGCCATAGCATATTCCTCCATGAGGTAGTATTTGGTAGCCGTCCATTGTTCACTCCTGAGGCTGACCGTCAGTTAGCACAATAGACTTGATATTTCAATCAGCTTAATGGCGACAATCCAGTTGACAATTTGCACACCCAAAGGGTAAAAGTACGACCCGAAAGTTCTGTGAAAGGAATATCCGATGAAGATTAAAACACTGGTGATGTTGATTTGTTTAGTGTCATTCGGAGTCGCCGATGCGCGCGAAATCAAGGCCAAAAGAACAACCCCCCAGAGCAACTACGTGGCAGCGAATCAGTATTACTCCAATCTGATCTCAGGGGCGACTTCCAACGTCGCCGAGCTTAATATGTTCGCAAACATGCTGCCAAAGGGCGGCGATATCCATCATCACTATTCGGGAGCGATCTATGCCGAGACTTATCTGGATTGGGTAGGGAAAAAGAATTATTGTATTTACGCTGAAAGCGCCGAGCAACTTAAGGTGGAAAAATATCGTGTTGAGATCAGGCCTGTCGCCGAGCTTACGGAAAGGGCCAGCCAAATATGCATCAGCGCCGATGCGGTGCGAAAAGACAATAATTTCTACCGGGAATTACTCATGCGCTGGTCTGACAAGGACTTCAGCAACCACTTTCACGAGCAACCCGCACCGGATCAACAGTTTTTCGACACCTTCGGTTTTTTTGGACCTGTTTCGAACGCCTTCTACCAGGAGGGTTTGCAGGCTCTCAAAGACCGGGCCAAGGCCGAGAATGTACAGTACATAGAGACGATGCTGGAAAGATCTCCCGACGTCGATAACCAGGAATTGGCCAGGAAAATTAACAACCTGAAAGCCGACGCTACGGAAGATGAGACGGAAGCCGCATTAATTGCATTTTCGGATTACATGGATGGCGATGCCGCTGTCAAGGCTAAGATCGAAAACTATGTCAAGACCTTGGAAGAGGTGGCAGCAGGCATCGACGACGCCGCTTTCAGGCTCCGCTTTCAGGCCTATGCATCTCGCAACAATGCCCCTGCAAGGGTATTCTCAGGTTTGTATTCCGCCTTTGCCGCCGCGAAGGAAAGTAATCTTATTGTCGGCGTCAACATTGTCGGCCCGGAAAACGGCTATGTCGCAATGCGCGACTACTCGCTCCACATGCAGATGTTTCGCTTTTTAAATCAGCGCTTTCCCGGCGTGAAGCTCTCCCTCCATGCCGGAGAACTGGTACTGGGGATGGTTCCACCTGAGGGCCTGAAGAGCCATATCCGTGAAGCCGTGGAGATCGCTATGGCAGACCGGATCGGGCATGGCGTCGATATTGCTCACGAGACGGATCCCGACGAGCTGCTGGAAGTGCTGAAAGAGCGCAAAGTCGCGATTGAGGTGAACCTGACCAGTAACTCTTTCATCCTCGGGGTGAAAAACGAGGATCACCCGATTCAGCTGTATCGTTATCATAACGTGCCATTCGTAATTTCCAGCGGCGACCCCGGCGTGTCGCGTAACAATCTGAGCGGCGAGTACCTTTTATTTATAACCCGCTACAAGCCCTCCTATGAAGAAATAAAGAAGGTGGTGTATAACAGCATTCGGTACTCCTTCTTGAGTGAGAGTGAAAAGCAAGACGAGCTGAAATCACTGGACAAACGCTTCGCCGCTTTCGAAGCCAGGATTGCCAAAATGGCAGCTTCCCGGCGGATTAAATAGGGGCAGCCGCGTCATTTCCGGTTGATCAACCAGAGAATCAAAGTAAGGACAACACTGACAAGGATACTGGTCGCGAGGGGGAAATAAAAGGTGAGTTTTTCTCCCTTGTAGAAGAGGTCGCCGGGAAGCTTGCCGATCCACGGGATCTTTCCCCCTAAGATCATGAGCAGGCCGACAACGGCCATGACGAGGCCGGTGATCAGCAATATCTTACCAAACTGTGAGAAGTCGTTCATCGCTACATGACCACGAATTAGTGCTAACCTCTTAATGTATGTCTGGAGGGAGACAGGCTTTCCTTGAATCTCCCGGGTCGAAGGGAGCTGTTTAGTAAGTCTCCTTGCACGGAGGAAAAGATCAGTATTCCTTTATCCCTTCTTCTCCCACCAAGACCCGCAAGCCGCCGGCTGCCAGGGCCGCCAATTCATCCTCTCCGGGATAAACGGCAACGGGGGCGAGGAAACGGACCCTTTCGGCGATGAGCGTAGTCAGCCTTTCCGAATGGGCCAGTCCCCCGGTAAGGATGATCCCGTCCATTTTACCTTTCAGGACTACGGACATGGCCCCGATATCCTTGGCTATCTGATACGCCATGGCTGCAAAGACAAGCCCCGCTTTTTCATCCCCTCTCGTGATCATTGCTTCGACTTGCTCGGCATCCGTGGTGTCTAAATAGGCTGCCAGGCCACCCTGTCCCACGAGACGTCCCTGCATATGTTCCTTGTCGAGTTTGCCGGAAAAGGCAAGGTCGATAAGATCATTCGTGGGCAATGTGCCGGACCTCTCCGGGGTGAGGGGTCCCTCTCCCAGGCCGTGGGTGCAGTCGATGACCCGCCCCTGCCGATGGGCGCCGATGGTGATGCCCCCTCCGAGATGGGCCACGACGACGTTTATCTCCTCGTATTTTTTCCCCTCCGCAAGGGCAAATTTTCTTGCTGCGATCTTCTGGTTCAGGGCATGAAAGGCGCTTTTGCGTTCAATTTCCGGAAGTCCCGATATCCTCGCCAGGGGTTCGAATTCATCGGTGCTGGGGGGGTCGATCACGATTGCCGGCATGCCGAATTGTTTGGAAATGCTCAAGGCCATGGCCGGACCCAGGGCCGACGGGTGCTTCCCGTATTTTCCCGCCAGCAGATCGCCGCACATGCTCTCGTCTATTCCGTAGGCACCGGCGGGGGCGGGCTTACCCAAACCGCCGCGGCTGACGACCATGTCGATATCCTTTAGATTGATCATGTTTTTCCTAAGGAATGTCATCACATCCATTTCCCGCAGGGGAAGCTGCGCGGTTAGGGTTGGATAGTCGGCCAGATCTTCACTATGGTAACGGATGTTTTCTATGGATTCAGGTTCAGTGTCACGGAAGTACGCTACCTTCGTAGAGGTGGAGCCCACATTGATGACGAGGAGGCGATGTTTTTTATCCATTGGTCCCTCCTTTCGGGCAGGCGAGGCAGGCCAGGGCAATTTCCA
>DMAT01000127.1 GCA_003451635.1 Syntrophus sp. (in: bacteria)
TTCGGGGGAACCTACGTTTACCTTGTTTTTTCACGCTATCATGGAGAGGAAACACAACCTTGAACATCAATGAATGGATCCAAAAACGGACGGATCCGGCCTAAATGCAGCACGGCAATCTCCGCCGGACAATTTTGAATTTTGAAATTCTTGACAGGAGGTATTATCCCTTCTATACTCACAACATCAACTGCCGTTTTGAAAAAGTGTCCGTTCCATGAAGAGGAAGGAGAAAAGGGATATGCAATTCAGAACCATCATAATGGGGTTCGTGATCGTCACGTTCCTGTCGGGATGTGCGGTCTTCGGGCGGAACAAGGATTTCCGGCCCTTCGACGAGCAGGTCCTCACCCAGGTAAAACCCGGCCAGACCACCGCTGCGGAGGTCACCAAAATGTTCGGCCCCCCCAGCCAGATTGTCAAACTGGCCAACGGTAACGCCTATGTTTACGACCGGACCCTGAGCAAGGCCACGGGCGTCTGGCTGGTGTTGGTAACCTTTGCCAATTATGACATCCAGCATGATCGCCTGGTCTTTTTTATCAACAAAAACGACGTGGTAACCCACTATGGCAGCAGCTTCAAAACCGATACGGCCGCTTATGGGACGCCGTTCTAAGCGCCACCTCGGGGCAGCGATCCTGCTTGTTGCCTCCCTGATCCTCGGGGGCTGTCTTTCCCTACGCATCGACAAGGTCACCGACGGTGCGGAAGTGAAACCCTTGCCCCAGGAATTTGCCGTCGGCAAGACCACCCTCGCAGACATCCTCGCCTCCTATGGAGCCCCTTCCGAAATCGTTGACATGAAAGGGCATTTCGCCCTCCATTATCAGCGTTCTTTTTATCGGGGGGGCCAGCTCTCCCTCTCCGTACCCATGAGCGATGTCCTGAAGGCGTCCCCCAAGCTGGATGCCACGGGCAATCTCCTCCGTTATGACGCCGCCGTGTTCATCCTCACACCGGACGGCATCCTCTCGGAAATGACTTACGAAAACGGCATTGCCCGGCCGCTTTGGAACACCTACTGGAAATAAGAACGTCCGCGACAACGGACAACGTCAGCCGCCGGATTGGGCTCTAAACGCCAGATAGCCGCCAATGATGAGGGCCACCAGGAGCGCCAGCCGTGCCGCCCACATCAGACTCGTGTGGGCGACGTGTCGCGTACCCTTCGGTTTGATACCGGTGACGGCCGCAATGCCGGTGATGATTACCACGAGACCGATCCATCCCAACCAACTCATATCGTTATGTCCTCCATCATCCTGCGAAAACGACCCTGGCGTCGCTCTTTCAGCATGTCGCCATCGCGACGTGCTTTGTTGCCAAAGCTCTTATTTTTTGGCGTCTTTTACGGTATCCCGCACTTTATCACCCGCCTTTTCCATCTGATCTCCGGCTTTTTCTACCGTATTATCGATTTTCTTGCCGGCTTTCTCGGCCGGGCCCTCTTTTGTGCAGCCGGATATCCCCACCATCAGGAAAATCACTATCAACGCGGTAATGGTACTTTGAGCAAATTTCTTCATTACAATACTCCTTTCAGTCTGATGTCTGTCTGTGATCGGAGCTGCAAGTGGATTGCCAACACGCTCAGGAAAATCACAATCTTGGATTCATCCTTTAATAATAGATAGTTATCCTAACAGGAGGGGAAAACGGAAAATCACGAAATGATCAGTTTGGCCACAGTATTTGGCGGAACCTCAACATATTGAGGGATAGGCGCATCCACCTATATCTCCCATTGGTTCCTAGCGGGAATGACAAGGACGACTGTTAAAAAATTGGGACAGCCCCTATTTCTACGAAATGGTTCTGAGCGGGAATGACAACTCAGACGTGGATAGATAATAAAAAATAAAAAGAGGTGATCACAATACACCCCTCTTTATTTTTTAATCGAGCGGTTACAAGGAAGAGATGATGCCTTGGGCGAACAACCGGGCATCGGCAAGATCATGCTCGTCAGGGTGTCGTTCCGCTCCCTGCGCCTCTTCAGCCCAGGCCCTATTCTCTGGTTTTGTGATTAAGGCCGCGATAATTTTCGGATCGACCTTACCACGGCAGCCATACTGCCCAAGCACTTTAATTTTAGTTGCCAGTCCCAGGGCATGTTCAAAGGCCTGCTTGGGCAACTGCCCCCCTCGCAAAGATCCATGGGTCGAAAAGAAAGCTACCTTCTGGCCTGACGGCAAACTCCTTATAAAGGTCTCAGCTTTGGCCGGGACACTGTGAGCATGTACTGGAAACCCAATGAATACAACATCGTATCCTCCCTTATCCTTGATTTCATCGATGGGCATAAATGCCTTTTCAATGGATATTGCCTCATATATTGCCCTGGCCAATTTTTCCGTATTGCCCGTTTGAGTGTAGTAAGTTACTAAAGCCTTCATAGTTCCTCCTCAATAAATTATATGGTATCTTACAGCATTTTTTTTAAAAAATGCAACGGCATTGTGGCATAAAGCCTCGCTGCCTTCTCCTGCGAAAAAAGGAAAGTCATATCAAGATGTAAAAGCGGCACAATGGAGTTGTTATGGCTTTTACGAGGTTCATCATTGACTGGCAACGTCAAATGATATAGTTTGGATGTATAATCCATAAAAGGGAGGTCATACTTATGGATATAGGAAAGGAAAAAAAATGGCATCATTTGCCGGCGGACGAAGTCCTCGGTCTCCATGACAGCAGCCGCGACCAGGGGATAGATAGCTCCGATGTCGAGGCACGGCGAAGCCGTTACGGCCTCAACGTCCTTACGGCGAAGAAAGGGCAGGGGCCGCTGATGCGGTTCCTCCTCCAGTTTCACCAGCCCCTGATCTATATCCTCCTGGCCGCCGCCCTGATTACGGCCTACCTTCGGGAATGGGTCGATTCGGGAGTAATATTCGGGGTCGTCATCGTGAATGCCGTCATCGGCTTTCTCCAGGAATCCAAGGCCATCAAGTCCATCGACGCCCTGGCCCGGACTATGATCACCGAAGCCACGGTCATCCGCTCCGGTAAAAAGCAGCGGATTCCCTCCTCGGAGGTCCTTCCCGGCGATATCGTCCTTTTACAGTCCGGCGACAAGGTGCCCGCGGATTTACGGCTGATCTCCATCCGGAATCTCCGGGTTGACGAGTCGGCCCTAACGGGGGAGTCCGTGTCCGTGGAAAAGACCGATCAACCCCTGCCGGCCGATACGGTCCTGGCGGATCGAAAGAATATGGCTTACAGCTCTGCCCTTGTGACTTACGGCCAGGCCTCCGGCGTCGTGGTGGCCACAGGCGACGCCACGGAAGTGGGAAGGATTTCCGAACTCATCGCCACGACAGTGGAACTGGAGACGCCGCTCCTCAGGAAGATCGCGGAATTCAGCAAAGTTCTCCTTTACGTGATCCTGGGACTCGCCGCGGTTACCTTCGCCGTTGGTCTCTGGCGGGGGCAAAGCGTCTTCGACATGTTCATGGCCGCCGTCGCCTTGGCTGTGGGGGCCATTCCTGAAGGACTCCCCGCCGCCATGACGATCACCCTCGCCATCGGCGTCGCACGGATGGCCCGCCGGCAGGCCATCATTCGCAAGCTTCCCGCTGTCGAAACCCTGGGCAGCACGACGGTGATCTGTTCAGACAAGACGGGAACCCTCACGGAAAACCAGATGACCGTCCAGGAGATACTCGCCGGCGGCGAACTCTATGAGCTTACCGGATCGGGATATGCACCGGCCGGCGAGATCCTGCGCAAGGGAGGATCGCCGGCGGAAGAAGCGGCCCCGGCCCTGAGGGAATGTCTGCGGTGCGGTGCGCTTTGCAACGACAGCCTGCTGAGGGAGGAAGAGGGACGCTGGACCGTCCAGGGCGACCCCACCGAAGGGGCCATCCTGACTGCCGCCGCCAAGGGCGGTCTTACCGCCGGCGATGCAGTTGGAGCTTGGCCGCGCCTTGACTCTCTACCCTTCGAATCGGAACACCAATACATGGCGACGCTCCATGAAACCTCCGCCGGGGTGCGTCCCGTCATCTACGCCAAGGGGTCGGTGGAGGCCATCATGGAAAGATGCACCGCGGCCTTATCCCCCGACGGGACAGCGGCGGCTCTTGATGCGGGGGCCGTTGCGGCCGCCGTCGAGAAGATGGCGGCCGGCGGGTTGCGCGTCCTCGCCTTTGCCCGAGGTGAACTTCCCGAAGGGACGCGAACCCTCCACCATAAAGACATCGCCGGCGGGATGACCTTTATCGGCCTCCAGGGGATGATCGATCCACCCCGGGCCGAGGCGGTGGAGGCGGTAAAGAACTGCCACAAAGCCGGCATACGCGTCAAGATGATTACGGGCGACCATGCCCTGACGGCTGCGGCCATCGCCGGGCAGATCGGTTTGTCAAACGCCGGGAAGGTCATCACCGGAAAGGAGCTGACGGCGATATCCGACGCCGAACTGACCGACGCCGTAGAAGAGGTCTCCGTATTCGCCCGGGTGGCCCCGGA
>DMAT01000063.1:0-2617 GCA_003451635.1 Syntrophus sp. (in: bacteria)
TCATCGTTCAGAATCCGGAGTATTTCTTCACCCGATCACCCGAGCACTGCCGTGTGAACCCGGACAATCTCATCATCCTGCTGCACCACATCAAGAGCGCTGCCTTTGAGCTGCCTTTCGAGCAGGGAGAACGGTTCGGCAAGGAGGATCTTATGGAGCTTCTCGGGTATCTGGAAGAAAAGGGGGTGCTTCACCGGGTGGACCAGCGCTGGCACTGGGCAGCCGACAGCTACCCCGCGGACGAGGTGAGCTAGAGATCCGTCAATCCGGAGAATATGGTGGTCGTAGACACGACGGAAACCGCCAACCACAGGGTGATTGCCGAGGTGGACTGGGACAGCGCGTTCACCACGGTCCACGACGATGCCATCTACATGGTGGAATCCCAGCAGTACCACGTGGACAAACTCGATCTGGAAAGAAAGACGGCCTATGTCCATCGCGTCGAGGTTGGTTATTATACCGATGCCATGACTTACACGAATGTCCGGGTGATCGATTCCTTCGACAGCAAGCGGTTTCATCAGGTCATTGTTGAGCATGGGGAGGTGCAGGTCGTCCGCAAGGTTGTCGGTTTCAAGAAGATCCGGTTCTACACGTCGGAAAATCTCGGCTACGGCGACGTCTCCCTGCCCGAGAAGGATATGCACACCACCAGCTACTGGTTGACGATCCCCAAAGACCTCCTGGCAACCCTTCCCTACAACCAGGCGGAAATCATCGACGGCCTTTCGGGGCTTGCCTACAGCCTCCACCATCTGGCTGCCATGCGCCTTATGTCCGATCTTCATGACCTCGACCGGGCCATCGGCGACAAGAGCGGGGAGTGGTTTGTAAAGAAAGGGAAGGAACCGCGAGCCATCACCAATTATGACGCCGCCGGGGAGAACTCACGAATCGACGCCTTTGACCCAACGATCTTTCTCTTTGACGCCTACCCGGGAGGCATCGGCTTTTCCGCCCTCCTCTACGAACAGCACCTGGATCTTCTCAATGGCGTCGGGCAGTTGCTCCGCAGTTGTCCCTGCTCCTACGGGTGTCCCTCCTGCGTCGGTCCCACCCTGGATGTGGGGCCGACGGCCAAGGAAGTAGCCCTGTCCATCCTCGGACAAATGGGAAATTAAGGAGAGCAGGGTGCAGTAGACACATTCTCAAAGGAGTTCATTGAACCTTTTCAAAGGCTTCCCTGATGGTTTCGACGCGCTTACGGTTGACGCCGAAATCGGAGTAGCCCAGCCGGGAAGCGGAACGGATCTGGATGATTTTGTCGGCGCCGTCGAAGACAAATTCCACGTCATCGACGAAACGGAAAACCCGGGATGTGAACTCGGCGTGGATGTAGTCCGGCATGCCCGTTACTACCTTAACTCTGGGCATGGATCCCAGCAGCTTGAGCAGACGCTCGGAGGCCTCAAGCGGGGTTCCCTGATAGGACAGGGGACGGATAGCGTGCCTTGGATCCGTGCTTTGGGAAGAGACGCAGTTGGGGCGATCCGGGCAGGGACGGAGGCGTCCGTTTTGGGGACCCAGATCGGCCGACCGGGTACCGGTGCAGGCGCAAATAAAAAAAAGACTGAAAAAGGCAAGACCGATAGTTCCTTTCATCATCTATCCTCCCATGATTTCGATAATATAGATCGAATAAAGACATCCGCCAGGTCCGGGTCGAAGATCTTTCCCCGCNNCCCCGCTCCGCCTCGAAATAGGCCCGGATTTCCTTCCAGCTCAGCCCTTTCCGGTAGGGACGGTCTTCCCGCAGGGCGTCGAAGATATCGGCAATCGTAAGAATCCGTGCCAGGAAGGGAATGTCTTCCCCTTTGAGACCTTCCGGATAACCCTCGCCGTCCCAGTGTTCGTGATGGTACAGAATGGCCGGACGCACTCCCCCATAGGCCGGGATGTCGGCAATGATATCTGCCCCTGTTTGGGGGTGTTTTTTGATCAAGTCGTATTCCTCCGCCGATAAATGTCCCTCTTTATCCAGGATTCGCCCCGGAACGGCGATCTTCCCGATGTCATGGAGGACGGCGGCAATCTTGAGTTCCTTGCGTGTTTTTTCGTCCAAATGCATTGCCACGGCCAGTTGTTCCGCATAACCGGTGACCCTTTCGCTGTGGCCCGCCGTCCAATGCGATTTCGCATCGACGGAACGGGTCAGGGCCAGCAGGGTCCCCAGCAGGAGTTCCTCCCGCTCCCTGAGGTTGGTCCGGACCCGGGCAACCAGCGAATTAAGCGCTTCGGCAAGGGCGCCGATCTCATTCTTCTCCCGGGTATGAAACATCCGGTCGAAGTCCCCCGTCGCCATCGCCTCGGCCTCCCGGGAGAGGGAGATGATCGGCCTCGCCAGGAAGGCGCTGAAAAAATGGCCCAGGAGGTGGGATACCAGGAGGAGGAGCAGACCGAAAGCGATGAATTTGTTAGTGTTCCGGTTGAAAAGCGTCACGATTCCCAGGCGATTGACTTGCAGATTGAGGACATAGCGATGACGATCCCCCGGCCGGGTGATATCGCTCATAAAGGTAATCGTGTCCTGCCTGCCCCAGAAAACCCCGCGGGGTTCATAGATGGTTTTCGCATAAAGACACCTTTGCAACTCCGAGACGAGGCGGTGGTCAGC
>DMAT01000063.1:2630-3122 GCA_003451635.1 Syntrophus sp. (in: bacteria)
CCATTTTTCTCCGGCCCCGCCCTGAACATAAAGATTGAAGCTGGAAAGGGTATAGAGTCTCAAAAGTAAGTTTTTCGCAACGCGGATTGTATTCTGAATATCCTCCTGTTGAACATTGACAAGGGACAGGAGTCTGTCCCCCCCTCCGGGTGGCGTCAAAGCCCGGAGGCGCTCCTCCATGATCCTTCCCGAGAAGGAGACAAAATCTCTGGTGAAGGTCATGGTCAGGGCAATGAAGGTCAGATAGCCGATCAGGAGACCGAAAATGGTAAAAGCGATAGTCATGCGCCGGCCGAGAGACGGTTTCCAGAAGGTCAGCAGACCGGCTATGAAACTTGAAACCCTTTTATTAGCCATGAGGATGCCTTCTCTTTCCGGGACAGGTTTTATGACGGACGTATGGATCGTCCTGAATGCGTAAAGAAAGGGTTGCGAAAAGTCAATCACGAAAAAGCTAAAAAAGATTCTCCGGGATGCCCGCCGCAACTGCAA
>DMAT01000274.1 GCA_003451635.1 Syntrophus sp. (in: bacteria)
CAACGGCAGGATATGATGCGGGCCGCCCTCCGCCATATCCGGGCCTATGATCCCGTCCTGCGGGAATTCGAGCACGTGGAACTCCTCTTTGAGCTGACGGTAAGTGCCAGTTGTTTCGCCCAGTTGAAGCGGCACCGCATGGCCACCCTCACCGTCCAGGACTATGATCCCTCCCTCGGGGTTACGGTGCCCCCGGCAATCAGGGAAATCGGCATGGAGGGGTCGTTTATGGATATCATGACCCGGACGAACGAAATCTACGGGCAAATGAGAAAAGCGGCCTTTGCGGCGGCCCCTTATATACTTACCAATGCCCACCGGCGCCGCGTCGCCATGAAGGTAAATGCCCGGGAACTATACCACATGGCCCGGCTCCGGGCGGACCGTCACGCCCAGTGGGACATCCGTGATTTGACCGAAAAGATGCTGGCAGCGGCCCGGCAGGTCATGCCCTTGACCTTGCTTCTGGCCACGGGTAAAGACGGGTTTGACGCCCTTTATCGGCAAACATATGAATAGGGGTACGGCGCTCCTGTTAGAGACCTTTGAAAGATCACACTTCGGCCTCCCTGTCGTTATTCCGGCGGAAGCCGGGACCAGAATATGTTGAAAGCGCCGGATTCCCTCCCTTTTATCGGATTGAACATGTCTATCCCGCCACCGTCTGGGGATGCCCCCGGCGAGGCGGTGGCGCCCCTGGCCTATATTGATGCCATAGCGGGCGCCGACGGTATCCCCATCTGCATCCCCCCTTATCAGGATTACCGGCAGCTACGCGAAATAATTACTTTCCTGAACGGTTTTATTTTCATCGGCGGGGCCGACTATCGACCGGAACATTACGGCGGGCACCCACAACCGGAAGAAGAACTGATGCATCCCCGACGGGATCACTTCGATATCGCCTTGGCCAGATTCATCCTGGAAGAAACCGATCTTCCGGTGCTGGGCATATGCGGGGGTTGTCAACTGCTGACCATCGCCCGGGGGGGCGCCCTGATTCAGGATATTGGCACGGAATGCACGGCGGCGGATGGTGATGCACCCCTGCCCCACAGTCGGCAAGACCGGGAGAAGCAAGGGAAAGAAGCCCCTCTTTTCCGGCATCCCGTCCGGTTCACTCCTCACAGCCTGGCCGCTCGCGCCACAGGCACGCCGCCGGGGGCCATGCTGGCGACGAATTCCTTCCATCACCAGGCCATCCATCCGGACCGGCTTGGGAAGTACCTCATCGCGTCGGCCTGGAGCGCCGACGGGATTATCGAGGCCATCGAACCAGCCCCCGGTTCGCCCTGGGCCGCAAGCGGCCGCTTTGTCTTGGGGCTTCAGTGGCACCCCGAACGGATGCAGGATGAGGCGGCTCATCGCCAGCCATTTTTGGACCTCGTGCAGGCAGCAGCAAACACAAGAGTTTCTAACGGTTAAAAATTTGACGTAACATGGGGGCGCTTGCCATTTTTAAAATCTACCTCAGCAAAAAAATGCTCCTCATGCTTGTCCTGGGATTTGCCTCCGGGATGCCCCTGGCCCTGACAAGTTCGACCCTCTCGGCCTGGCTGGTCACGGAGGGCGTCGATATCAAGACGATCGGTATTTTTTCCCTGGTTGGTCTGCCCTACGCCTTCAAGTTTCTCTGGTCGCCCCTCATGGATCGCTACGTCCCCCCTTTCCTGGGCAGGAGAAGAGGATGGATGCTCATTACCCAATTGGCTCTTATTGCGATTATCTCCACAATGGGCTTTTTCAACCCCTCCTCCCAACCCCTCCTTGTCGCCCTCTGGGCGGTGGCCCTGGCCTTTTTCAGCGCCAGCCAGGACATCGTTCTGGACGCCTACCGAACGGAATATCTTGCCCCCGAAGAGCGCGGGGCGGGAGCGGGAATCTGGATCATGGGCTACCGGATGGCTCTCCTGGTCAGCGGCGCCCTGGCCCTGATCCTGTCGGATCACATCTCCTGGCGCAGCGTTTATGTCATTATGGGACTGGTCATGGCCATCGGCTGCGTAGCCACATTTTTATGTCCCGATCCCGCTCAGGGCCGTCCCCGCCAAGAGGTGGCAGCGCCGCCAAAAAGTCTCCACGAGGCTGTCGTTTCTCCCTTTGTGGAATTCTTCCGGCGGCCGGGGGCCTGGGAGATTCTCCTTTTCGTCATTCTCTATAAAATTGGGGATGTCGCCGCCGCCCAGATGACGACACCCTATATCCTGCAGCACATCGGCTTTTCCCGGACGGAGCTGGGAACCATCTTCAAGGGATTCGGCATGGCCGCCACGATTCTGGGAGGCATTGTCGGGGGCGCCCTGATGACGAGATGGGATCTGCGGCGGTCCCTTCTGGTCTTCGGGATACTCCAGGGCGTCTCCACGATTTCCTTTGTCCTCCTGGAGTTTACGGGTCGCCAGCTCTGGGCTCTGAGCGTCGTCATCGGTGTGGAAAACATCTGCGGCGGCATGGGGACGGCGGCCTATATGGCCCTCCTCATGGGTCTTTGCAACACCCGCTTTACGGCGACCCAGTACGCCCTCCTGAGCAGCCTCATGGCGGTCAGCCGCTATATCAGCGGGGCTCCCACCGGGTATCTGGTGGTCGCTGCCGGCTGGGTCTGGTTCTTCGTCATCTGCACTGCCTTGGCCATTCCGGGGCTGCTATTACTTATTCGTTATAACAAATGGGCAAACGGAATCGATTCTCAACCCTGAGCAGGAGTCATCAGGCAACCGATCATATCTTGACATGGAAAAATCAATTGTTCATAAAGAATCAGGATTACTGGGGGTGTGGCCATTTAAAGTGAGAATGGTCCGGACAGACGTTTGCTGTCAAATTTACGGGGGTATTTTGATTTCCTTGATTTCCCTTTTTGCCTTTTCCGTTCACGCGGATGCCTGGACTTCATCATCGTCGGCGCCCCGGCAGGCGGTGGTGGTCAACACCGATAACTGGACGGCTCATCAGGGGAGCCTTCATTTCTACGAAAGATCTTTCCCAGAGGATGATATATGGCGACCCGTGGGCGGGGCAATCCCCGTTGTGGTTGGTCGGAATGGCCTGGGCTGGGGAGTTGGCCTCCATCCGGCTGCGGATATGGATACCCATCGAGGGGGCGGTCCTGATAAACGGGAAGGAGATGGGCGGGCCCCGGCGGGCATTTTCAGATTGAGCAGCGCCTTCGGGTATGCTCCCCCGGGCAAATATCCCTGGATTAGATTGCCTTACCGCGAAGCGACTCCGGCCCTGCGGTGTGTCGATGACGTCCAGTCCCCTCATTATAACCGGATTGTCGATACAAGCCTGATCAAGGCGGACTGGAAAAGCAATGAGGAGATGCGCCGTGGGGACGAACAGTACCGATGGGGCGTCGTTGTCGATCATAACGCCAGCCCGGTCATTCCCGGAAGAGGGTCCTGTATTTTTATGCACATCTGGAAAGGATCTGAGGCAGGGACGGCGGGATGCACGGCCATGTCGCAGGAAAACATGGAGATACTCCTTCGCTGGCTCGACCCCACGGCAAACCCCGTCCTCATCCAGCTCCCGGCAGCAACCTATACACAGCTCCGGCCTCTTTGGGGCCTTCCATGACCCATCCGCACTGCAAAAGAATCCCCTATCCATGGCCAATCGTTTCCGGAAAAGGAAAATTCGTCGAAATTATTGAGTGTAAGAAAAAGTTTCCCTTGACGAGCTGTGTCACTTATCTCTATATTCGCGGCGGCGGGATCATGGTTTAATTTTTTTTGTCTTCCCCTTGTAAGAGCCTGCTGCGACAGAGACTTTTGTGACAATTGGAGCGCGAACATTCTATGGAACAAAGCAGGACACCGATCAGGCCGGGGATGTCCCTCGATATCGTCGATCAGAGCAGGCACATGAAATCCCTGATCTATGACGTAATCGACCGCCGGATCATCATTGCCCAGACCACCCCCCCCCTTACCAAACATAACTTGAACCGGGAGGTGTCCCTCACCTTTCTAGTAAGGAAAGAAGGGCAGCCTGTTCGTTATGGAGTGCAGGCCAAGGTAACTGATTTCATCACCGACTACAAGCTGTCTTCCTCAGATGTCGTGGCCGTGGGTCTTGAACAGAAGACCCGGCTGGACATATACAACCTGAGGCTTGATTTTCGGGTTCGTCCCCCCGCCGATAGTAACCTCAGCATTGAGTGGAAAGGACAAAGGCTCAGTATCATCGACATCTCGGTGGGTGGTTTCCAGTTCAGCTATCGGAGCAAGGACGTGCCGGAAATATATGAGGAGTTTAAAATTGCTCTGATTATCGACGAGTATTTTTTAGAGCTGCCCGTTAAGGTGTTGAGGGTAGCGGCGCCCATTGCCCATGATCCGGATTTGCACTATGTGGGGGCAATATTCAAGGGTAACAGTCGGGATTATGAACGCTACTTGATGAGAAAAATTCTTGAAATCCAGCGGAGGCTGCTAATCGACGGCAAACTGGCTTAGAGCCCCGTAACTGACCCGGCGGTACAACCA
>DMAT01000024.1 GCA_003451635.1 Syntrophus sp. (in: bacteria)
CCCAACATCCGAATTGATTGAATTGGTGGATGTAGGAATGGGCATGCCTCGCCCCCTGACCGTTTCCTTTCCCGAGTCCAGCGCTGATCTCCCCGCCGAGGGAATGTATGAGAGCGAGACAAAAAGTATGGATCTGACCAAGGACAAAGAAGGTCAGCGCCTGATCCTTCAACAGACCATCCCCGGAATCATGAAGGTCGAGAAAATCTTTACGATTCATCCCGACCGCTATGGCATCGATCTCGAGGTCCGCGTATACAACCTCACGGCAACCCCCCTGAGCCAGAATGCGAGTCTCAACTGGAACCAGTACGTCGATCCCAAAGTGGAAACGGACAGTTGGAGCCACACAGGCCCCGTGGCCTTCGTCTCCAAGGATATGGAGCGGATCGAAGTCAAGAAAATCGAGGGAGAAAAGGTCCTGGGACCGAGTGTCTCCTGGGGAGGTTTTGAAAGCAAATACTTTATGGCGGCCGTGATCCCCCAAAACCCGTCCCTGACCAGTTTTGCCATGTCCAAGGACAACAGAGACATGGTTACGGCCAGCCTGCGGGGACCGAAAAGCCTCATCCCGGGAGGACAGACCGGGTCGTTCATGTACACCCTCTTTCTCGGTCCCAAGGATTATTCCATCCTCAAGGCCCAGAAGGTAAATCTTGAAGACGCAATCGATTTCGGTTCGTGGCTGAAATGGCTGGCCATGCCCATGCTGATCGTTCTTAAATGGCTTTTCCAGTATGTTCACAACTACGGCATCGCCATCATTATTCTGACTATCCTCATCAAACTCATCTTCTGGCCCTTGGGCAACAAGAGCTACGAATCGATGAAGCAGATGCAGAAATTGCAGCCTAAGATGAAGGAGCTTCAGGAAAAGTACAAGGGTGACCGTCAGAAACTCAGCCAGGAGACCATGGCCCTCTATAAGGCCCACAAGGTCAACCCCATGAGCGGCTGTCTGCCCATGCTCATTCAGATTCCCGTTTTCTTCGGTCTTTACAAAACCCTTCTTTATGCCATCGAACTGCGGCACTCGCCCTTTTTCTGGTGGATTCAGGACCTATCCGATAAGGACCCCTATTATATAACCCCGATCATCATGGGCGGCACAATGTGGATTCAGCAGAAAATGACGCCCATGAGCGGCGACCCGATGCAACAGAAGGTAATGCTGTTTATGCCGATTATCTTTACTTTCCTTTTTTTGAACTTCCCTGCCGGACTTGTTATTTACTGGTTGCTCAATAACGTGATCAGTATCGGGCAGCAATACTATATCAACAAGCGACATGCTTAATCGAGGGGATGGACGAACATGACCGAAATTGAAGGTAAAACCATTGATGAAGCCATAGAAAAGGCCTGTAGTGAGTTTGGGGTTCCCCGGGAAAAGCTTAATATAGAAATCGTCTCCGAAGGGTCGCCGGGGTTTTTCGGGCTCGGCGCCAAGCGGGCAAAGATCCGGGCCCGCTTAATGTCGATTCACATGGCGGAGGAAACCTTTGATAAACCTTTGATAAAAGTGGCCCCTGTCCAGCCGTTGGCCGATGCCGTTATCCCTCCCGTCAGAAAAGAAGGGAAACCGGTAAAACGGGAAACTGCCAGAGAACACGTAAGGGAAAACATTAAGGAGCCGGTGAGGGAAACCGCCAGAAAACCTCTCAGGGAAACTAACAGGGGGCCTGTCACTGAAATCGCTATGGATACGGTGGGGCCCCCCCCTAAGGAACCTGTCAGAGAGCAAAATCAGGAAACAGATGATGAGCTGGCCATGAAGGCCAAAACGCTCCTCTCCGGGATACTGGAGCGCATGAATATCGAAGCGCCCGTGACCGCCGAGGCGCGGGAAGACGCCATTGTTCTCAATATTCAGGGGGACGGCGGCGGCCTGTTGATCGGTAAGCGGGGTCAGAATCTCGACGCCCTTCAGTATATTGTCAACAAGGCCACCAACCGGTCCGGGGAAGACAGAAAAATGATCGTCATCGATACGGAGGCCTACCGGAAACGGAGGGAAGACGCCTTGGTATCACTTGCGGAAAGACTTGGGCAGAAGGTCAAAAAGACAAGAAAAGCTGTCACCGTCAGCCATATGAACGCCCACGACCGCCGGATCATCCACTTGACCCTGCAGACGGACTCCTCCCTCACAACAAAGAGTCGCGGCGAGGGGGAGTACCGCAAGATCATCATCATGCCGGCCAGAAGTGAACGGGAGCGGGCGGTTATCAAGCCCACAGCTAGCTAAGAAATGGACGATACCATTGCCGCCATTGCCACCGCCCCAGGGGCGGGTGGGGTTGCCGTCATCCGGATCAGCGGCCCACAGGCAGAAGCCATTGCCCTTCACCTCTTCCGGATGAAGAACGGCCAGCCGCCGGTCCTGGAAACCCACCATCTTTACCACGGTCACATTCTCTCCCCTGAAAGGGGAACTATCATCGATGAGGTCATGATTGCCCTCATGCGGGCTCCCCGTTCCTACACCGGCGAAGATGTTCTGGAAATCCATGGGCACGGTGGTTACCTTCTCCCCCAAAGGATATTGGCGGAGGTCATCGAGGCGGGGGCGCGTCTCGCCGAACCCGGCGAATTCACAAAAAGGGCCTTCCTCAACAATCGGATGGATCTTTCCCAGGCTGAGGCGGTAGCGGATATGATCGCCGCCCGGACCGATCGGGGACTGGAGCTTGCACAGGCGCAATACCAGGGCCGACTCTCCGGGAGTATCGAAAAGTTGCATGCAGAACTTTACGACATTCTGGCCCTTCTGGAAGCCGCCATCGATTTTGTCGAGGATATCGATGATCTTCCCGATGGCAAATCCATCCCGAAGCGTCTCCAGATTATTGTTGGAGATCTCAACAGGCTGGCAGCGTCATATCGAGAGGGAAAGATTATCAAGGACGGCGTCAGCGTTGTCATCGCCGGCCGGACCAACGTCGGCAAGTCAAGCCTTCTGAACCACTTCCTGGGAGAGCAACGGGCTATTGTTACGTCGATCCCGGGCACAACGAGGGATTTTATTGAGGAACCGGTCAGAATCCATGATATCATTGTCAGATTGACGGATACGGCGGGGATCAGAAAAACAGGGGAAGCCATTGAGCAAGCGGGCATTGACTTGGTATGGCAGCGGGTGGCGGCGGACGACGCAGTGCTGATCCTCCTGGATGGCTCGGAAGAGATGATGGCGGAAGACAGAGAAATCATTGAAAAGCTCCGAGGCAAACCGCTCATTCCCGTCGTCAACAAGGCAGATCTACCCCAGAATCTCTCTGAAGAAGAAATCTCCCGGCTCCTGCCGGGGAAAGTCGCGATCCGTGTCTCCGCCAAATACGGCAACGGCCTGGAAGAACTGGAGGAGGCTATTTACCGGCATTTCAGTCAAGACCAGAGCGATGATTCCTCGGCTCATATCATCACCCATCTGCGCCACAGGCTTGCCATTGAAAAAGCGGTCTTCCACCTCTGCGAGGCTACGGCAGGTTCAGTAAGGGGCGTATCGCCGGAATTGACGGCCGCCGACCTCCGGGACGCCCTCGACGCTCTCGAAGAAATAATCGGAAAAACGGCAAATGACATGATCCTCGCACGGATTTTTGCCTCCTTCTGCATCGGAAAGTAACACTCCCCTTCCTTTAATTATTTTACTCTTTACAAAGGCCGTCCTTTTCAGTACGATATCAGGTGAAATCGGGCCAGTTGCGAGTGTAAATGACGGGATTCCTGGTCAAGCCCGGAATGACGGAAATTCTAATGCTGAGCTTTCAGGGAGGCATATAACCATGCACAAGACCTTGTTTTTATCTTTCCTTTTCCTGTTAATCATCCTCTCCTTTTCACCGGCTTACGGCCAGGTAAAGTGTGTTGACGCTGAAGGGGAAGCGGCAATTGTCAACAATGATCGTCCCTCAGCGAAGATGGAGGCCATCGCCCGGGCCAAATGGCAGGCCATTGAGCAGACCGTAGGAGTGGACGTCAAGGCGGGGAGCTTTGTCTCCAATTTTGCCCTTGTCGAGGATGTCATGAAAACCCAGGTGGGGGGAGCGGTGAAGAAATTTACCGTTTTAAGCCAGGATGAAAAGAACGACGTCCTCACCGTTAGAATCAACGCCTGCGTGGAGCCGAAGAAGGCCCAGGAGGCCATTGCCTCGGAACTTGCCCTGAACAATGGCATCGCCGTCTTCATTCCCGCCAGAAGGCCCCAGGCGGAGAGGGGAGGGTCAGTTTACGAAGAGACCAATATCCTATCGGAAAATCTGATCGGGAAGCTGACGGATCAGAATTACAAGGTCGTCGATGTCGCCCCGACCCAGGCCGTGGACGCCGCCGAGATCGAGAGGGCCGCCAAGAGCGGCAGCACCCTCGCCGTGCGGAGCATGTTCTATAAATTCCTCTCCAATATCATCATCATCGGCAAAACAGATTATACGATCTCTACCAAAAAAGGTGAAGATATTGGTTACGGGCTCTCAATGCCCTTCAATAATGTCACCGTCCGGCTGACCTACCGGATGGTGGCCCGCAACAACAAATCCGGACAGATGGAAATCCTCACCGCCGGGACGGAGCAGGGCAAAGGCATCAGGAACAATGTCGAAGACGCGGCGGCGGAGGCCCTCAAAGACGTGGCGGAGAAGATCACTCCCAAGCTTCTGGATAAGGTCGCCCACTATGTCCAGGGGAACGTCAAGAAGATCCGGCTGCAGATCAGCGGCGTCGGCGATATTGATACGAATATGGAAATCAAGGGCATCCTGCAGAATATCGTCTGGGTCTCGGAAGTGGAAGAGAAGGAAATGGGCGTATTCATCGTCAGTTACCCGGAAAATTCCGTCTACCTGGCTAACAGCATAAAACAGAAGGGCAATTTTACGATAACTAACTTTACGCCCTACTCGCTTACCATTAATTATCAGAAATAGAAGGGAAAAATAACGATGATCAAACGTTTGATACTATCTGTATTCATGGTCCTTTTCATAGGCGGTTGCGCATCGGCGCCAAAGATTGATCTGACGGCATTCGTGCCGGACAGAGAACCTAAAATAAGAATTCCGCTGGCCTGTAAATCCAAATATGACGCACCGCTGCCCTTCGTGGCGGTGACCAATTTTACTAATAACACCAGCTTCGATTATGCCAACGTCGTCCAGAGCCAGGTTCAGGGTTCGGGACAGAGGACGGCCGTGGGCGGTGCGGCCGTAGGGGTTGCGCCCGGGGCTGCCGGTGTTGTATGGGGAACCCGAGAACGCTCCTCCTTCCAGGCCAATTCCGAAACTGTTTCCCGTCAAATCAACGCCAAGCTCAGCGAGAGCATCGAAGACGGCGTCATGGATGAGATTGTCAATATGGGGGGGGCCAAGGTCTATACCCGCAAGGAAATGGACAAAATCTTTTCAGAGCAGAAATTTCAGCAGTCCGGAATGGTGGACGACGCGACCATGGTTCAGTTGGGAAAACTCAAAGGCGTCAAATACATCATCACCGGATCGGTCAATAATGTGGATCTGAAGTGGGTCTCCTACAAATCGGCAAAACAAAGCTTGGGCAAGAGCGGAAGCAGCAGCCTGCTGGCGGATATCGCCAGGGCCGCCGGAACCGCCGCCCTAGAAGCTCAGGAAGGCTGGAATATCGGCACCGAGGTCACCCTGAGGGTTCTCGATGTGGAGAGCGGCGAGGTGGTTTTATCGAAGAAGATGACGGGCACACATGTCATCGGCAAGATCCCCTACCCCAATTACGACGCCTTAATCGGCGGTATCAAGAAGTCTACCAGCAAAAGCCTGCAGAGAGCGCGCCCGGAATTGTCAAAGTATTTCCCCCTCAAGGGTTACGTCACCATGATCAAAAACAGTCCCGACGGCAAAGAGAAGGCCGTTCGGATCAGCGTCGGGGAAAAAGTGGGGATTAAATCGGGGAATGAACTCTTCGTCTATACCTTTGAAGAAATGGAAGATCCCATGTCGGGCAAGAAAGATTGCGACGTCCAGAGACTTCCGCTCAGCCTTATCGTATCGTCCGACCAGCTGCAGCCGAACGCAGCCTGGGCCATGGTCGAGGCGAATAAACCGGAGCAGATCCGCATGATCAGGGTCGGGCAGCTTGTCGAAAGAAAGCCCCTTAAATGAGAAAGAAAGATGGGGAGAACTGACATGACTAGGAAGAAAAAATCCATTGAGAAGGAGAAGATTGAGGCTCCTCCCTCCGAGCCGGTCGAGTCGCCTCCCCTTTCAGAGGAAGCTGTACCAATAGCATCAGGCGCGCTCCCAGGGGTGCAGCCGCCGGATAATTTTCCCATCGTTGGCATCGGCGCCTCTGCGGGAGGGCTGGCGGCATTTGAGGCGTTCTTTTCCGCCATGCCTGCCGACATCGATTCGGGCATGGCCTTTGTGCTCGTGCAACACCTGGCCCCGGATCACAAGAGCATTCTAACCGAGTTGGTCAAACGCTATACACAGATGCAGGTTTACGAGGTCGAGGACGGAATAGCGGTCCAGCCCAACTGTGCCTACATCATCCCGCCCAACCGGGATATGGCCTTCCTGAACGGCACCCTGCAGTTGCTGGAACAGACCACGTCCCGGGGCATGCGCCTGCCCATTGACTTTTTCTTCCGCAGCCTCGCCCAGGACCAGCACGAGCGGTCCATCGGCATCGTCCTGTCCGGCACGGGCAGCGACGGCACACAAGGGGTGCGGGCGATCAAGGGCGAGGGGGGCATGGTCATGGCGCAGAACCCCG
>DMAT01000086.1 GCA_003451635.1 Syntrophus sp. (in: bacteria)
AAGGAACGGCTTGTGGTCATTGGCGGAGATGCGGCAGGAATGAGCGCCGCCGCCCAGGCAAAGCGGATTAAACCTGAACTGGACATAACTGTCTTCGAAAGGGGACCGCACACATCCTACTCTGCCTGAAGCATTCCTTACTATGTCGGCAAGGTTGTCGATGATATCCGGAAGCTGGTGGCGGTTACACCGGAGGAATTTCGAGACGAATACGGTATTGATGCCCGTATCCTCCATGAAGTCACAGAGATTGATCTGAAAAGACGCCGTCTCCGCGTTAGCAACATCGGTAAAAAGACGGCACGGTGGGAGGCCTTTGATCAGCTGCTGATTGCCACAGGTGCTGTTCCTTTCTGCCCTGATGTGCCCGGATCCGATGCCCGGGGCATATACGGACTTCATTCTCTCCAGAGCGGCATCCGGGTGAGGGATGTCATCGACAGGGAGAACCCGAAAAAAGCTGTTGTTATCGGAGGAGGATATGTCGGGCTCGAAATGGCGGAGGCGCTTATCATGAGAGGCCTCGATGTCTCCTTAGTGGAGCAGGCCAGCCAGGTCATGAACACGCTTGATCCCGATATGGGCGCCCTTGTTTCCGATGCCCTCATGCGGGTGGGTGTAAAACTCTTCAGGGAAGAAACCTTTCAGGCCATCGAGGTTGCAAGAGGCCGTGTTCGGGCCGTCGTTACGGATCACCGGACCATTCCCGCCGATATAGTTATTTTAGGGCTGGGAGTCCGTCCCAACACAGAACTTGCCGAGGGGGCGGGAATTTCCCTCGGTGTGCGAAAGGCCATAAAAACCAACGACCGGATGCAGACGGACATCCCCGGTGTCTGGGCGGCAGGCGATTGCGCGGAATCATTCCACCTCGTTAGCCGGCGTTCTGTTCATATTGCCCTCGGCACTATCGCCAACAAGCAGGGTAGAGTGGCCGGGATCAATCTGGGGGGGCGCTATGCCACTTTCCCCGGTGTCGTAGGAACGGCTGTGAGCAAGATATGTGATATGGAAGTGGCCAGGACGGGCCTCCAGGAGAAAGAGATCAAGGCTCTCGGCCTGGAATATGTGACGGGAAGGATCGAAAGTGTGACGCGGGCCGGCTATTATCCCCATGCGGGGAAGATAACGGTGAAGGCGCTTGCTGAAAAGGGAAGCGGGAGACTCCTGGGTGCCCAGATCGTCGGCGTTGAGGGGGCGGCCAAGCGGATCGATGTTTTCGCAACGGCGCTGCACGCCGGATTTGGTGTCGCAGAAATGATCAATCTCGACCTCAGTTATGCCCCTCCCTACTCCAGCGTGTGGGACCCGGTCCATCTTGCCGTCCGACGGGCCGAAGCGGCGCTGACGGGGCGCTTATGAGAGCTAGGGGTCTGTTCGACCACCGGAAAAGTCGAAGGGCGGATTGACAGAGAAGCATACTCTTCTGAAGAAGCATATTACCCTTATTTTTCATTCTTTTTCTTACAAATACAGGCACAGAAGGCAGCTCCAGAGCATGGAATCAGTAGATGAGCAAGGAGATAAGATGACGTTTCAAGAATGTATCGACTATGTGAAGAGAAACCCCAACGGCTTTCTTGCCACAGCAACCGGGGATAGGCCGCATGTCCGTCCAATGACGGTCTGGCTTGCTGATGAAACGGGGATTTATTTCTACACATCCCGAGCGAAGCCACTTATGTCACAGCTTGAAAAGAACGCCAATGTTGAAATCGCCTTTCACCAGCCAGATATGCCGCGCGACATCGGCTCAATTTTAAGAATCGCGGGGCCGATAGAGTTTGTTGAAGACATGGCAATACGTAGCCGTCTATATGAGACATTTCCCTGGCTGAAAGAGATCGGGACCGGAAGACCGTACAGCCCTACTATTGTGGTGTTCAGAATTCCGCAGGGGCAGTTCAACTATTGGACATGGGAGAATAACGTCAATCCCGGGCCATGGGTTGAATTTCCGTAAAAGCTCTCTAGAATACGGTTCAGCTTTCTTCCCGTTATCAACGCATTGAGGATAATGAAGGCTTCAAGCATCCAAATACACTTCACATTAGCTGATCGTACCAGGTCAATGAAAACGGTTTGAAAGTGCGCCGTTTTTTAAGGTGTTTGAGGAATTGCCGTTGACGCAGGTTAGCATATATGCTAACCTGCCTGCCATGAGTTATTCCAGCACCTACTTCCATTCTCGGGTTCAAGCTGCGATCGAGAGCTGGCCAGACGGTATTGGCAGATTATGCGCGGATTGTGGAGTTGTTGATGGAGTTTGGGCCGAATTTGCGCATGCCGCATTCACGTGCAATCGGCAGTGGTCTTTTTGAATTGAGGCCCCGAGGTCGCGAAGGCATAGGACGGGTGTTTTTACTGTTTTATCATCGGTCAACGTGTTGTAATTCTTCATGCGTTTGTCAAGAAAACACCGGCTACACCAGAACAGGAACTTAAGATGGCCAGGAAAAGGATGAAGGAGGTACAGGATGGTTGAATTAAAATACGAGCCTGTTTCCCACGACCATAAGGCATTTCTCAAGAATGCCCAGAAACGTGAAGGATTCAACAAAGCATACAATGACCTGGAAGAAGAATATACTCTGGTTCGCGAGATGTTGTCAGCACGTTCAAATTCCGGTCTCACCCAAGAGGCGGTTGCGGAGTTGATGGGAACGACAAAAAGTGCTGTTTCGCGCTTGGAATCTGCTGGAAAGCATGCGCCATCCCTGACAACCCTGAAAAAATATGCCCAAGCTGTCGGCTGTGATCTGAAAATCAAGTTCATACCCAAATCAGGTTCAGCGGCGAAGCATGAAACCGGAGGCGTAAAGCAACGTACCGGTTAGACCGCGAACGGCAGATTTGTTAATTTTCAGCGATCTCCGCTTCATTATTTCATTAACCGCGCTCACTCGACTGCAAATACAAAGCGAGAGGTTGGGTGGTCTGGCCAAGGCATTGAACACGGAAGGAAAGTGCTCATATGCCAGAAAGCAAATGGTTCTTTCCTGTAATGAACGCGATCCTTTCAGAAAGGGTTGCTCGTACGCACATTCAGGCCCAAAGCCTTTTTAGAGGCCCAGAAAGATAAACCTTGACACCTATACGCTTTAGGCGTACATGAAAACCATGTTTACATTTATTGAATCATCGATATTCTCACGAGAACTCGCGAATTACCTTGACGATGACGAATATGGCGACCTGCAACAACATCTGATCAACTATCCGGAATCAGGAGATGTTATTCCCGGTTCCGGTGGGGTTCGTAAGCTTCGATGGCTGCGCCGGGGCATGGGCAAACGGGGAGGAGTTCGCATTATTTATTACGTTATGACAAAGCAGGATGAAATATGGATGTTGACCCTTTATGCAAAGTCGGTCCATGACAACATCCCGGCGCACATTGTCAAGGCGATGAAAGAGAGGTTTTAATATGAAAGGGTGTAAATTGTCAGACAGGGAGCTTGAACTCCATGAGGCGAAACGGGACGTCTGGCGGGAAGTATTGGACGGTATAGACGAAATTAAGGCCGGAGGCGGGAAAAGATATGTCGTCGCGCCGAAAACAGAAGTTGCCAAGGCGCGTATTAAGACAGGCCTTTCCCAAAGCCAGTTTGCTGCATTGATGGGCGTATCCAAACGAACACTGGAACAGTGGGAACAAGGGAGGCGCGAACCGTCCGGAGCGGCAAAAACATTAATCAAAATAGCTGATTTACGCCCGGAAGTGTTGAAAGAAATGACCGTTTGACCCCGAAAAAAAACGATAAGTGTAGAAGGGGACTGAAATTTTCAACTGATTTTGTCAATGTCTAAATTTCATTGAACATCCTGATAAGGATATTTCAGCCCGCTAAACAACAGGATGTTATCGTGGGTGTCGCCTCAGCTTAGCTTCATGATCGATTGATTATTCATCATCGCAAAGATCCACGACAACAAATACAAATACGCTGTTTGGATTTGCTGAGGATTTTATTGAATGCCGAATGAATGCATTCTTATCCCGCTATTTCCTGATAGAAGCTGCGGATTGTACCCTTGATCTGAAATACTATGTGTTTCACGAGGATGAGACGGGCATGCTGCTTATGGAGCGAATAATCGCGGCGGCAAATCGTGTGAGAGTTCGCCTCCTCTTTGACGACTGGAACATTGCTGGTAAGGACTTTGATCTGTTAATGTTCAATGCATCCCAAAATGGCAGGTCGATCAGGATACTTCCTTCCAGGACATGGTTTGCCACCATATGTTCGCATATGCCGAACTTCTTTGGTTGTCCATCTATGTGATGGCTTTTCCGCTTAATCCCTGATACAGAGATC
>DMAT01000019.1 GCA_003451635.1 Syntrophus sp. (in: bacteria)
CACCGGAGACACCTTTAAGAACACCGCTGATCCCGTTAGGGGCAAAGGGATGCCAGTTCTCGGGATGGATGTAGAAGGTGCCGATGCCGATAAAAGCGATCAGGACTGCCAACTTGATGATCACCATCAGGTTGGCGATTTTTTTTGTTTCCTTCATGCCGATATAAACGAGACGGGTAACCAGAAGAATAATGGCTATGGCCGGGATATCGACAATAAGCCTTAGTCGATGTGTTAAGGCGGGTGCTGACTGCCACGCCAGCCAGGATTCCCTGAGATCCTGCTTCAAAGCAAAAAATTGCGTGCCGTTGCGAAGCAGCACTTCTGCAGCATCGTAACCCGCTTTCGCTGTCAGATAATCCATGGAAAAATATTCCGGAAAATGAATCCCCACTCCGGTCAGCATCGCCGTAAAATAATCCGACCACGAAATGGCCACGGCGATGTTACCTACGGCATATTCCATGATCAGATCCCATCCGATGATCCAGGCGGCAATTTCTCCCATGCTGGCATAGGCATAGGTGTATGCGCTGCCGCTGACGGGGATGGTCGATGCAAATTGCGCGTAGCACAATGCGGACAGCCCGCATGCAACCGCCGTAAAAAGAAACAGCACGGACACTGCCGGACCGCCATGGTAAGCGGCATTTCCTATGGTGCTGAAGATACCGGCACCGACAATGGCGGCGATGCCGAGACCCGTCAAGTCTCGCGCGGTCAGGCTTTTTTTAAGCTGGATCCCATCGCGGCAGCGATCAGAGTCGGTGAGGATCATCGTGATGGATTTTTTTTGGATTATTCTGCTCTTGAAACTCATGATATCCATCAAGATCCTGGAAGGTATTCCTAACATGATGATTGCTTTTTGTTTTCATGATGCAATTTCGAATGCTGACGGGAATATAAAAAATAAATCGTAATCCCCACGAGCATCCATATCAAAAAAATAAGCCACGTAATAAACAGGAGTTGCGTCATCAAAAAAAAGCATAACCCCATGGCCAGCATCGGGATGACCGGAACACCCGGACAACGAAAGGTGCGGGGCAACTCGGGGTGCGTTTTTCTCATGATCAATACGGCAAGAGAGATCATCACGAATGCAGATAATGTTCCGATGTTGGTCAGCTCAGCCAGTCTGTCAAGCGGAACCAAAGCCCCGATGAATGCAGAGGAGATCCCCACGGACCACGTTGAAATGGCCGGCGTCTTGAACCTGGTATGAATCTTCGAGAATACCGGGGGCACAAGGCCATCGCGGGACATGGCAAAAACAATCCTTGTTTGTGCAAAGACCAGCACGAGAAGAACAGTGGCCATCCCGACGATGGCACCGATATCGATAAAACCTGCAACCCAACTCTGGCCGGCTATTTGTAGAGCAAGCGATACCGGGTGGTCCACCCCGGTATAGGAAGTATACGGTGTGATGCCAGTCATAATGATCACAACCGTCACATAGAGGACGGTACATATCGCCAGTGAATAAATGATCCCCCGGGGCATGTCACGCGCCGGATTTTTTACTTCCTCAGCGGCTGAGGAAACGGCATCGAAGCCGATATAGGCGAAAAAGACGAGAGCAGAGGCGTGCAGGATGCCGCTGAACCCATAAGGTGCAAACGGTTGCCAGTTTGAAGGCTTCACATGTTGGGATCCCACAACGATAAAGAGACAGATAACGGCGACCTTGAGGATAACCATGATATTGTTGATTCGAGAGGATTCCTTAACGCCGCGGGAAAGTGTAAAAGTAATCAGGAGAATAATCAGAAAAGCGGGCAGATTGAAGATGGATTTTGCACCGCCGGCGATACCGGGCGCAGCGGAAATAATCTCCGGGATATGGATGCCTATTCCTCCCAGCAGCGATTGGAAATATCCTGACCAGCCGACGGATACAGCCGATATGGCAAGGGAATATTCAAGAATCAGATCCCAGCCGATAAACCAGGCCATAAATTCCCCGATGGTGACATAGGTATAGGTGTATACAGAGCCGGAAACCGGTATCGCTGAAGCGAATTCTGCATATGCCAAAGCAGCGAAACTGCAGGCCAACGCCGCGATTATAAACGATATCGCCAATCCGGGACCGGCCGTTACCGCCCCCTGACCTGTCAAAACAAAAATTCCGGTTCCGATGATGGCGCCGATGCCCAGCAGGGTCAGGTCAAACGCATTGAGAACCTTTTCCAATTGAGGACCATGATGATTTTCCGTGAGCATTTGCGAGATATCTTTTTTACGCAATAAGTTCATTAGTTACCCTCCAAAACTTCGCAATTTTCAACCAAGCTGACAGCATTTTTAAATCAATTATTTCTGCCCAGAGGCTCTAATAGCGCTTGTGGATATTAACGTTTCAATATTTTTTAGATTTTCCATCATCTGAATGGCGTGGAGTTCTCGCGCCGCTAACTTGATCAACATCATTCCGAAGCTTTCGGCAATTCTGGCGACGGTCTCCGGATAGGCCTCTTTATTTGTCAATTCAAAAAGCTCCTCCTCATCCCTGCTGCTTCCCATGGATATCTTCTCACAAAGATCAGCTAAATGGGTCAATATCTCATCTGTCTCTTGAGGGGCGTCTGAAAACATCATGGCTTGTTGTGTTGTGATGCTCACGTTTCCCTCATGGAACAATCTTTTCGACCTCGAACCTTTCATCGCTATAGCCTCCCTTGCGTTCTCCTTTGATGTTTCACTGCTTTGCCGTCCGCAATTGCTTTTTGCCCGGGAGTTAGCAATCATCGTACCAGCGGCATAAAATGAATGATTACGGCTATATTAACGGTTATTGACCTCCTCTCCGTTAGTCCTAATGCCTAATTGTATGCCGCCCGACAACTATCAGTAGTTGGCATGTTTGCAGAAATACGGCACATGGGGCGCTGCGGGAATGGTAATTGTATATCTCATGGTAGTTGCCAACCCTGCCTATTGCCACCTGCCAATCTATAAGAGGCCTATTTGGGGAATATTTCGGTAATGTATTTCATAACATTACGTAATTATAGATGATATGCAATGGCATGCAAGTTGCTAAACCTTTTTTCTCAATATCCAGTGGAAAGCTACGTGAGCCAACATGCAGCTTTTGAGGTGTTGGGGGCGACTGTTCTGCGTCCGTCTGATCAGCCGGATTTGGATAATAAACTAGAAATCAAGACATATGGAGGTGGAATTTAGATGAAATCTTTAAAAAAGTTAACGATGGTCTTGTTCTTGGGACTGGTGCTGTTAGCACCAGGGAGCATTGGCGCCGCAGTCGTTACGGAGGAAAGTCCTATCCTTGGCGGCTTAATTCAAGAAGAGGCAAAGAAGGATGCCGCAACTAAGGATGCTGTAACTGAAAAGGAAGTCCCTAAATCTGATGCTAAGCTGCAGCACAAGGGCTCCATAATTCAAAAGACAACACCTGACAACAAAGGTTTGACTGAACAAAGTAAATAAGCTGAATTGACCAACATCGGAACATTGTCTGCATTTGTGATGATCTCTATTGCGGTCTTGATCATGAGAAAGACGCACCCTGGCTTGCCCCGCACCTTCCGTTGCCCCGGAGTTCCCGTCATTACGCTGCTGGCCATGGGGTTGTGCTTCCTTCTGATGACGAAATTTCGGTTCATGACATGGTTTATTTTTTGATCTGGCTGGTCGCGGGCATTGCGATTTATTTTATATTCCTGCCAACATTCAGCACTCAATCATGAAGACAAAAAGCTATAATTATGTTAATAATTCCGTTCAGGGTCTTCATTTGACAATATCTCATATTCCTCATCCCCGAGTCGCTAGAGAGCATCATGGAGGTTTTCAACTTACTGTGAGGCGTGCTTGGCTATCCGGTTGGTGTATCTTCGTTCCAGGAACATAGTGACGCAAAGGAAAGCAGTGGTGATGATGAATATCGCCCTCAGGCCGAAAGCAGCCGACAGAAATCCCCCCAATAGCGGCCCGGCCATGTTACCGAAAAGAAAGCCGCTCTGGAATATACCGTAGATCCCACCATGGTGGCCCTCGTTGGTTGATCGTTGAACCAACGCATTGATCGTTGGAACAGCTCCTGCGATGAAGATACCGAGGCCGGCACGCAGGAACAGCAATTGATATGCGCTGGTTACGAATGCCATGGGCAGCATGAATATCATAATGCCGGTCAGCGAGAGCCTGAGCACCTTGCTGAAACCTATTTCATCTCCTTTCTTGCCCCACATCGGTGATGTTATGGTGCATGTGATTCCGGTAATCCCGAAAACAAGGCCGGTCATCATATCAACGTATTTGTTGGAAAAGTCCAGGTATTCGACATACAAGCTCAGGAAGGGTGCCACGAAATGGATCGATAACTGCACCATCAGAGTGATAAGAAACAGCGTGCGCAGGTCCGAAGACATGAAAACCGACCTGATGTTCTTCTTCAGGTCGGCGTAGTTGTTTTTGTTCTCCACCGGGACAAAGGTCTCCCGGACGAACCATACTACTATCAGGGCGCCCGAGAAACAGCAGATCCCCGTCCAGAGGAAATTTGAGCGGTAGCCGCTGAAGTGAGCCAGAATCCCGCCTATGAACGGCCCGACAATCATCCCTGAGATGAAGGCCGACTGCAATGTGCCGAGAGCGAAGCCGATGTTCTCCCGGGGTGTGCCGGAGGCCACCAGGGCCATGGAGGGCGCGAAAAAACCCGATAGGAAGCCCTGGAAGAGTCTCAGGACGAGTAGTTGATAGATATTGCCCGAAAAGCTCATCAGTGCATTCGCCAGGCCCAATCCCAGCATGGCCCGGACCACCATGGGCTTGCGCCCGTACCGGTCACCGAGAACACCCCAGATCGGCTGCATTAAAGACGAGACGAGGAGAGGGGCGGCAAATATGATCCCGCTCCACACCTTGACCTCATCAGAGCCCGTCACCCCTAGCTCCCTGATGTAAAAGGGAAGAAAGGGCATGACCATGCTCAGGCCGACTGAGGAGACAAACTGGGCTATCCAGATGATGTAGAGGTTCTTTTTCCAGTCAGGCAT
>DMAT01000252.1 GCA_003451635.1 Syntrophus sp. (in: bacteria)
CTCCTCTTATTTTCCTCCTTGATATTTTACCTGATCAGGTATTGGGGCA
Organism: Syntrophus sp. (in: bacteria); assembly: GCA_003451635.1. GTDB lineage: Bacteria > Desulfobacterota > Syntrophia > Syntrophales > UBA8958 > UBA8958. The sequence continues at coordinate 50 of DMAT01000252.1, forward strand.
TAGAATAAAGGAAAATGGTTGCATCTTGATTTCATTTTAATTAAGGTTGTGTTAAATCAATTTAACGCAACCTTTACACTGCTGTCATCAAACTGTAATAATTGTTCTGTAGAATGCACGGCAAAAATAAAAGTAAATTCAGGAGGACAAAATGTTAAAAGGTATGAAGGTTATCGTTATCGGGCTGTTGTGCCTGCTTGTAGCCGCCCCGGCGGCCATGGCAGGGGGCAATGTAGTGATTAAAGGCTCCACGACGGTGCTGCCCGTTGCTCAGGCGGCGGCGGAAGCTTACATGAAGATCAAGAAGGACGTTAATATCTCTCTGTCCGGCGGCGGTTCCGGCGACGGCGTCAAGGCCCTCATCGACAAATCCACGGACATCGCCAACTCGTCAAGGGAGATGAAAAAGCAGGAAACGGATCTGGCAAAGACTAAGGGGGTCAACCCCATGGCTCATGTCGTCGCCATCGACGCCATCGTGCCGATCGTCAACCCCAAAAACAAGGTCAAAGATCTGAGCACCGACCAGCTCAGCCAGATCTATCAGGGCAAGATCACCAACTGGAAGGAAGTGGGAGGAGAAAATCTGGCCATCGTGGTGATTTCCCGGGACAGCAGTTCCGGAACCTATGAATCATGGGGGCACCTAGTTTTAAACGGCGCGAAGGTTACACCCAGAGCCCAGCTCCAGGCCTCCAACGGTGCCATTGTCCAGGCGATCTCAAAGAACAGATACGCCATCGGCTACATCGGCATCGGCTACCTCAACAAATCCGTCCAGGCCCTGACCGTCAACGGCATCCAGGCATCAGCCAAAACGGCTCTTTCCAAGGAGTATCCTGTTGCCAGGCCCCTGTATATGTACACTGATGGCGCCCCCAAGGGAGACACGGAAGGATTCGTTAAATTCCTCCTCAGCAAGAAGGGGCAGGAGATTGTGAAAAAGGCTGGCTTCGTTCCTATCAACTAGAAAGGAGTAGAAGTTTCAAAGTTAGTCTGGGAACTTATGGGCAAGGCGGGCAGGCCTTGCCCATAAAATTATTTCCGCAAAATGGTTTAATCAGGCAAGAAATCTATGACCCGTCATCAAAAAGAAATCATCATTAAGAATGTCTTTTTAATTTTTTCTCTTATCTCCATTTTTATTCTTGGTCTTATTGTTGTTTTTCTTTTCCGGGAAGGGATTCCTCTCTTCAAGGAAGTATCCCTCCGGGATTTCATTTTCGGCATGGAGTGGTATCCGACCTACAGCCCCCCATCTTACGGGATCTGGCCTCTCATTGTCGGCTCCCTGATCGTCACTGTCTTTTCTTCTCTCATCGCTGTTCCCCTGGGGGTCCTGTCAGCGGTTTATATCTCGGAAATTGCGCCCCCGGCGATCAAGGAAGTCCTCAAAGCGATCATTGAGCTCTTGGCCGGGCTGCCTTCGGTAGTCCTCGGCTTTTTCGGCATGGTCATTGTCGCCCCCTGGCTCCAGGCGACCTTCGATCTGCCCACGGGCTTGAATATCGTCAACGCCTCGGTGATCCTTGCCATAATGGCCGTCCCCACCATATCGAGCATCTCCGAAGACGCCCTCTACGCCGTTCCCAATGAATTTAAGGAAGCCTCTTACGCCTTGGGAGCGACGAAGTTTGAAACTATTGCCCGCATCATTATCCCGTCCGCCCTGTCGGGCATTTCCACGGCCGTTATCCTGGGTATGGCCCGGGCCATCGGGGAGACGATGGTCGTCCTGATGGTGGCCGGAGGCGCCGCCGCTCTCCCCGAAAGCATCTTCGACTCCGTCCGGCCCATGCCGGCCAGCATCGCCGCCGAGATGGGAGAGGCCCCCTTCCGCAGCGGTCATTATCACGCCCTCTTTGCCACAGCCATCGTCCTGTTTCTAATGACCCTGGCCTTCAATCTGATCGCCGATTATATTTCCCAGAAATTCAAGGAAGTGGGGTCGGCAACACTATGACCGGACAGACCGTAAGCGGGAACATGAAACGGCGCTATCTCAAGCAACACCTTTTTTTCGGCGCTGTCCGCCTGTCGGCCGTAATTCTCACCCTAGCCTTGGGAGGCATACTTTTCTACATCCTTGTAAACTAAATCCAGGTTATCAGTTGGGAATTCTTGACCTCGCCGCCTACGGACTCCATGACGAAAGGCGGCATCATGCCCGCCATCCTCGGGACGCTGTACCTGACTATCGGCGCGATCACCGTAGCCCTTCCTCTGGGCGTCGTGGCCGCTATCTATTTAACGGAATACGCCAAGCAGGGAAAAATCGTCCGGGCCATCCGGGTGGGCGTCAACTGCCTGGCCGGTGTTCCTTCGGTCGTTTTCGGTCTTTTTGGCCTGGGTTTCTTTGTTGTTTTTCTAAATTTCGGTTCCTCTATCCTGGCCGGCGCCCTTACCCTCGGAATTCTCATCCTGCCCACAATCATTGGCGCCTCAGAGGAAGCCCTCAAAGGAGTCCCCCAAACTTTCCGGGAGGCATCTCTGGCCCTGGGGGTTTCCAAATGGCTGACGATCTGGAAGATCGTCCTGCCCAGCGCCCTCCCGGGAATATTAACCGGCTCTATCCTTGGCATCGGTCGGGCGGCGGGGGAAACGGCTCCCATCATGTTCACGGCGGCGGCCTTTTTCACGGCCAAGCTCCCCGGTTCCATCTTTGACGAGGTCATGGCGCTCCCCTACCACGTTTACGTCCTGGCCACTGCCGGAACTCATATTGAACAGACGCGCCCCATCCAGTTCGGCACGGTCCTCGTCCTCGTCGCCCTGGTCCTGGGAATAGATTTGATTGCCATTATCATTCGCAGTTACATGCGCAGGAAGAAAAGGTGGTAACCATGGAAAACAACAGTTTTGATAACGAGATTATCAAGACAAAGAATGTCAATTTCTACTACGGCGCCTTCAAGGCCCTGACAGACATCACTATGAACTTTGAGAAGAGGAAGGTGACGGCATTGATCGGTCCTTCGGGTTGCGGCAAGTCAACCCTCCTGCGCCTCCTCAACCGGATGAACGACCTGATCGCCGGGGCGCGGGTGGAAGGAGAAGTCCTCTTTGAGGGAATGAACATCTATGACCCCGAGGTGGATCCCGTGGAGGTGCGCCGCCGGGTCGGCATGGTCTTTCAGAAACCAAACCCCTTTCCCAAGTCCATCTTCAATAATATCACCTATGGCCCCCGGCTCACCGGAACAGCGAATAAATCGGATCTGGAAGCATTGGCGGAGATTAGCCTCAAACAGGCCGTCCTGTGGGACGAGGTCAAGGATATCCTGGGCAGATCGGCAATGACCCTCTCCGGGGGGCAACAGCAGCGCCTTTGTATCGCCCGGGCCCTGGCCATGAAACCAGACATCCTGCTCATGGACGAACCCACTTCAGCCCTCGATCCGATTTCCACAGCGAAGATCGAAGAATTGATTGACGAATTGAAAAAAACCTATACTATCATCATCGTCACCCATAACATGCAGCAGGCGGCCCGGATTTCCGACAAAACCGGTTTCTTTTACATAGGAAAACTGATCGAATACAACGCCACGGAAAAGATCTTTACCAACCCCGACGTCAAGCAGACGGAAGATTACATCACCGGGCGCTTTGGATAACCAAGAGGAGGGAAGATGGACACAAAGCGACACACAAGCAAGCAATATGAGGCGGAGCTTCTGGAGGTGAAGGAAAATCTCCTCTATCTAGGCGCTCTGGTTCAAGAAGCCATCGCAGACAGCATCCAAGCGCTTTTAGAGCGGAATACGGAGCTGGCCCGGAAGGTGATTGCCAATGATGTTAATATTGATAAGATTGACGACGAGGTTGAGGACAAGTGCATCCGCCTTCTGGCCCTCAGACAGCCGGCTGCCCGGGACCTGCGGTTCATCACAACGGCTATCAAGATCAACGGACATTTGGAGCGAATCGGCGACATGGCTGTGAAGATCTGCGAAAAAATCGCCATCCTCAATGAAGAACCCCAGTTGAAACCTTATATCGATCTGCCCCGGATGGCGGATATTGCACGAAGTATGATTCGGGAAAGTCTCGACGCCCTGGTTAACGAAGACGTGGAGTTGGCCAACAAGGTCCGCCGGGAGGACGAATTCGTGGACAGCCTCAATGAACAGATCTTCCGGGAGCTCCTGACCTTCATGATGGAAGATCCCCGGACGATCCATAGATCCCTGCTGATCATGCAGATATCCAAAACAGTGGAACGTATTTCCGATCATGCCAAAAGCATCGCTGATATGGTGGTATTCATGATCACGGGGAAAAATGTACGCCATGAGTGGCCATTCGAAGTCCAGGAGACGTAAAGCAAAGAGGAAACATCCGTCACTTAACGGAAAAACAAGACATGAAAAGTCGTTTATTTTTCAAAATTTTTGCCACTTATCTCATACTGGTGCTCCTGGTCATGGCCGTCATGGAGTTTTTCCTGACACCGAAGATCCGTGAGACTATCACCAGAGGGGTTATGGAAAGAATGATCGGTCACGGCCGGATTATGGCCCTCATGACCATGGATGAGATGCTGAGGAAGGTCACGGAACTTGCCGCCAGGTCCGAGGCGCGGATCACCATCATTGATGCCGCCGGGAAGGTCCTGGCGGACTCCTCGTGGAAGGACCAAAAGATGGATAATCATCTCAACCGCTCCGAGGTCCAGGAAGCGCGGCTCAAGGGCCAGGGCACGGCCATTCGCTATAGCCGCACCCTCCAGCAAAGCATGCTCTATGTGGCCGTCGCCGTCCCGGAAAAAGACCATATCCGAGGCTACGTTCGCCTCGGCCGCTCCCTCGAGGAAGTAGCCTTATCAATTGAACATCTGTATCGGTCCATCTATCTTACCCTCTTCCTCATCACCATCCCTTCCCTGATCTTAGCATTTCTGTTTGCCAGAAACATCGCCTCCCCTGTCCGGAGATTGATGGAGCTTACCCAAAAAATACGGGCCGGGGAAAGACCGCCCCCCATGATGGCGGAATCAGACGATGAACTGGGCAGACTTACCCAGGACATCAACTTTATTATCGAGGAACAGCAGGAGAAAATCCGCGTCGCAACGGAAGAGAAAAGCAAACTCGAGGCTGCTTTCGACGGCATGGTGGAAGGAGTCCTCACCCTGGACAGGGACAACCGCATCGACCAGTTCAACCGGGGCCTGAGAAAAATGGTCGGTAAACAACGCGCCGATATCCTGGGGAAAACACCCTTGGAGGCCTTCCGGAGCGCCGATTTGCAGGTGGCCTATCTCCATTTCCGGGAAACCGGGAAAACGGTACGGCAGGAGGTTGCCTTGGGCGACGAAAAGTCCCTGTTCCTCGATGTAAATATCTCCGCCATCAAGGGTTATCCGGGGAACGAAGGGAAGATCATGATGGTCTTTCATGACGTCACGCGCCTGAAGCAGCTCGAGCGGATGCGCATGGATTTCGTGGCCAACGTCACCCATGAGATTCGCACCCCCCTTACGGCCATCATTGGCTACATTGAAACCTTGCAGCACGG
>DMAT01000082.1 GCA_003451635.1 Syntrophus sp. (in: bacteria)
ACGGCGACACCCATCTCGGCGGCGACGACTTCGATCGGCTCCTCATGGATCATGTCGCCCGGCCCTTTAAAGAAAAATACGGCATTGACCTGAAAAGCGACCTCAAGGCAGTTAACCGCCTCTGGGTAGCCGTGGAGAAGGCCAAGTGCACCCTCTCCGACCGGCCGTTCGCGACGATCCGGGAAGAATTTATTGCCGGGAATCGCCATCTCGATATGGAAATCTCCCGGGAAGAATACGAGGAGATGATCCTGCCGCTCCTCCGCAAGACTATGACTGCCGTCCATTCCTGCCTGAAGGATGCCATGTTCCTCCCCAAGGCGATCGACAAGATCATCCTCGTCGGTGGTTCGACCCGGACTCCTCTTGTTGCCCGCATGCTGGAAGAGAATATGGGGATAGAGCCGCATCATGAAATAAATCCGGATCTTATCGTCGCTATGGGCGCTGCCATGCAGGGAGCGGCGATGAGTGGGACGAAAACCAAAGCCATCCTGGTGGACATCACCCCCTATACCTTCGGTACCAGGGCCATCGGGGAGCATGAGGGGATGTTGTCGAATGATACCTACGTGCCGGTTATCAAGCGCAATTCTCCCCTCCCCATCAGCAAGGAAGAATTGTTTTGCACTAATTACGATAACCAGCAGGATATTCTGGTAGAGATCTTTCAGGGAGACGCACCTCTGGCTTCCGAAAATATCTTCATCGGAAATTTCTGGATTAGAGGTCTGAGCAAGGCAAAGGCGGGAAATATCGTCCTTCTCAACCTGGAACTGGATGTAAACGGCATCCTCAAAGTGACGGCAAAGGAAAAAGCCACCGGTTTTGCCAAGACCGTGACGATGGACACTGCCAACAAGGGAAGGGGTTCCAATCTGGAAGAAAAACGATCCAATATTGCATCTTTCCTCGGGGAAGACGGCGACATGGAAGCAGGTTGGGATGATGAAGACGACGAACGGGACGATGGTAACGTGGTAATGGACAAACGGGAATTGATCAACCGTGCCAAGTCGTTGCGCAAGCGGGCGGAAGGGATGATCCCTGAAGTCAACGCGGAAGATGTCGCGGAACTGACGGACCTACTGGAACAGAACCGACGGGCCATCGCCGAACAGGATTGGGAAATTGTCAACAGATTGAATGAATCCCTCTNNCGTTCTATCTGGAGGATTGATGACGATTGCCTGTCCTGCCTGCAGCAAAAAAAGTGAAGATGCACGGGAATGCCCCCGCTGCGGATGCGAACTGTCTATCCTGAAAATGGTCGCCCATGCGGCGACCCAAGAGCTGTTTATGGGAAGGGAAAACTTCTTGGCCGGTGATATGCGGGCGGCCATGCATCATGCCGGGAAATCCTGGTATCTTAAAAAAAGCCCGGCAGCGGCTCGCCTATCCTTCCTCTCCGCCCTGGCCGCCAACGATTTGGTACAAGTTGACCGCTGGTATGCCAGGACATGCATATCTGTCCGGGTGAGCAGGTAGGTATCGGCGCGCCGATATTGATTAAACCGTCTCAATTCCCAAAAAACCGCCCAGATCAACCGAACTGACGGCCTTAACTGTTCATATTAAACCCTGAAATAATTAGTGTTGCGAAATTGATTGACAAAACCTCCAGTGGTGTATACGGTATACACCACTGGAGGTAAAAAGATATGGGCAATTTAATAAGAACGCAAATGTATTTCCCTGAGGATATGCTCATGGAACTGAAAAGCAAGGCCAAACAGGATCACACGACCGTATCAGATATCGTCCGGAAGGCCATAAAAGAGCTTTTCAGGGGGGATAAGGTTGAGGAGTGGGACAAGGACCCTTTATGGGACATGGTCGGCAAAAGCAGATCCGATGAGGGGGATCTTTCGATCCACCATGATCAGTATCTTTATGGTGAAAAGAAATGAAGCTTTTCATAGATACTTCCGCATGGCTTGCTCTCCATGACCGGAGTGATAAGTATTTTGAAGAAGCATCAGCAAGAAGCCTCATCATCAAGAAGCGGAAAATCGAAATAATTACTTCAGACTTCATTATGGATGAGAGCATCACGATAATCCGCTTCCGGGTCTCGCACCAGGCAGCCATCCTATTTGGCGATTCGCTGTTCGCAAGCAAGATTATGAAAATTTTGCGTGTTGATAGCGAACATATTCACAAGGCATGGGCATTGTTCAAGAAATTCAATGACAAGTCACTGAGTTTCACGGACTGCACCAGTTTTATCCTCATGAAGGAGATTGGCGTTCAGTCTGCCTTTACCTTTGACGACCATTTCCGTCAGGGCGGGTTCGACATATTTTGATGACCTGTCAGCAGTAATAACGCACTCCAGGGAAGATGTCACATTTGCCCATCACTCAAAACCAGCAGCGCTACCACCTCTATATGGCTCGTTTGAGCGAACATGTCGAAGGGTTGCAGGCTTTGCAGGGTGTAGCCATGATTGGCTAGGAATCGACAATCTCGGGCCTGGGTGGCGGGATTGCAGGAAATATAAACAATCCGTTTGGGTCTCAGCCTATTGATAGATGAGAGTACTTTGCCGGGACAGCCGGTACGGGGCGGGTCGAGGACCAGGACATCAAAAAAATGCTGCCTGTCAACAAACTGGCTTTGCATAACTTCTCCTGCATCACCGATAATGAAGTCGGCGTTGTCATGACCCGCCTGCGCTAAGTTTTCCCGGGCGCAGGTTATTGCTTTACCCCATAGTTCAATGCCGAAAACTTGGCGGGAGGCGGGGGCCAAGAACATGGAGAATAATCCCGATCCGCAGTAGGCGTCGAGGACCGACTCCCGGCCCGTCAGGGCGCACATCGCGACGACGGCATCCACCAACTGCTCCACCAGATAGAGATTGGCCTGAAAAAAACCCTGGGCCGGAACAAGAAAGGTCCTGCCTTTGACGATCCGGGGGATATTCTCGCCGCAGAAGGCGAGGTCGCCGCCGGTGTCGGCATGAACGGGCCAGAGGTCCGGAAGGTCAATGAAAGCGCCACCGCCGGCGGTAGAGTGAGAAAGGTCCGGGGGCAACGACCGACTGCGAAGCGCCTCTTCCAAGACGGGATTATTCAGAACCGCGGTCGGGACATCGGCCCCGATCTCCCTCCCCCAGGACCAGGCCGTAACCTGCCGCCTGCTGACGGTGACATGGGATTCCCGCCCCTGCTTATGAAGCTCCTGAAGGGCCAGATTAAGAGATTCGGCTATTATTTCACAGCGCTCTATATCAACAATGTCCCGGCTTTTCGAACGGAGAAAACCGGCCACCCCATCCTGCCCGTCCCGTTTCCCGATCCAGAAATCCGCCTTTCCCCGGTAGTTAAAGGGTTGGGGCGACGGGATAACGTCCCCTACCGTCGGGCTGGGAAAGCATCCGATACGCCGGAAGGCCTCTACTACCTGCGTCTTTTTGATCGCCAATTGGTCCGGATAGGAAAGATGCTGATAGTCGCAGCCTCCGCACCGGGTGAAATGGGAGCACCGGGGGGCGATACGCAACGGAGAAGGCTTGACAAGTTCGTGTATTATTCCGCGGGCATGACGCTTCTTAACCTCAGTTACCTTAACCAATACTTCATCCTCCGGGGCGGTATAGGGGACAAAGATGGCCTGGTTTTGATAGCGGCCGACGCCCTCGCCGCCCAAAGCGATATCATTGATAACGACGGGAATGATCATTCCTTCCCTAAGGATCGATACTTTATCTGTAATATTCACGGCAAATCATCCTTGAGAAATGATAGGGGCGCTGTCAGCCGGTTTTTTTGTTTCCCTTTACAATCCCGGCGATTATTGCTAATGACCCGTCATCAAGTCAATAGTTATCGGAGTACAATACTTTGGACAATCCCAATATACACCGCCTGACCTATGAAGGCAAAGAATTGATTCTCGTCGGCGTCGCCCACGTTTCCCGGGAGAGCGCCGAATTGGCCGAGGCGGTTATCGCTACGGAACGCCCCGACACCGTTTGCGTGGAACTCTGCAAATCCCGTTATGAGGCAATCAAACAGCGTGACAAATGGCAGGAAATGAACATTGTCAAGGTGATCAGGGAGAAGCGGACCTCGGTCCTCCTTTTTCAATTGCTCTTGGCCTCCTTCCAGAAGAAGATTGCCGAAAAATTCGGCATAACTCCTGGCGAGGAAATGATCAGGGCCGTTGCCAAGGCGGAGGACGTGGGGGCGGTCGTCGTCCTCGCGGACCGGGAGATACGGGTCACCCTCCTCCGGGCCTGGCGTAAAATGGGCTTCTGGACAAAAATCCGGGTCCTCCCCGAGATGGTCGTATCCCTTTTCTACACCGAAGACATTACGGAAGAAGAGATAGAAAAGCTCAAGCAGCAGGATGTCCTCGAAGTGGCCCTCCAGACCTTCGGGGAAAAACTGCCTTCCTTAAAGACGACCCTTATCGACGAGCGGGACGAGTATCTGTCTCATACCATCAGCCATGCCGACGGGAAAAGGATTGTCGCTATCGTCGGCGCCGGACATATACCGGGCATCAAAACGCACATCGGCCACTTTGTGGACATGGAGGCGATAAACCAAATCCCGCCGCCGGGACTCTGGGCGCGATACGCCGGCTGGGGATTTTCCGCCGTTATCGTCTTGATGTTCATCACCGGATTTTTCTATTCCGGCGGCAAGACAAGCATGAACATGCTCTTCATGTGGTCGGCCATCACCGCGGCCTGCGCCGGCGTCGGCGCCCTGATCATGCTGGCCCATCCATTGACGATTCTCGCCTCCGCCCTGTCGGCCCCCATCGCTACGATTCACCCCCTGATTGCCACGGGTTGGATCGCCGGTCTCGTCGAGGCGACCCTGCGGAAACCCCAGGTCCGGGATTTTCTGGCCCTGAAGGACGACATCAGCTCGGTACGGGGATTTTTCCGCAACAAAATTACAAGGTTGTTGATCTTGGTGGCGTTTGTGAATCTGACTACCTCCGTCGGCACCCTGGTGGCCATTCCCGTGGTCATGAAATACTTTTTTACCAAGGTGTAAAATGGTTTCCCCAAGAACCTCCGGCCTTTGTCCCAATTGCCGCAAGCTGATCAGTCTCGATGAACCGTCATGCCCCTATTGCGGCATCGCCAACCCTGGGTCGCGCTGGCGCATGTCTTTCCTGAGCCGCTGGACGGGCGGCAATCTCGATCTCGTCCGGCTGATCATTTACGCCAATGCCGCCTTCTACCTCCTGTCCATCCTCATCAATCCCTCCGGAATGGGCGTCACCATGAACCCCCTCACGCTCTTTTCCCCATCAGAGAGCAGCCTGTTTCTCCTGGGGGCCACGGGAACTCTGCCGATAGCCCAGTTTCATCGCTGGTGGACCCTGATCACCGCCTCCTTTCTCCACGGCGGCCTTCTCCACATCTTCTTCAATATGATGGCCCTCAATCAATTGGGGACCTTTGTTGTTACCGAATTCGGCATTCATCGTTTCGCCGTCATCTATACCGTGACGGGCATCGCCGGTTTTCTCCTCTCCTATTTCGCGGGTATTCCCTTCACTATCGGCGCTTCGGCGAGCATCTGCGGCCTCATCGGGGCCATTCTCTATTTCGCCAAGAGCCGGGGCGGTTTTTACGGGGATGCGATGTACCGCCAGGCCATGGGCTGGGTAGTCGGTCTCGTCCTCTTCGGGCTCCTCATTCCCGGCATCAACAACTGGGCCCACGGAGGCGGCCTGGCTGCGGGGATTGCGGCGGCGTTCATCCTCGGTTACGAGGACCGGCACCGGGAAACATCATTTCACCGCATTCTGGGGAATGTCTGCATCTTCGGAACTGCCGGCCTGCTGGTCTGGGCCGCCCTGTCGGCATTTTACCAGCTTTTTCAGTACATGGCGTACTTCCGATAAACCAAACCGTCGATCTGTCCTTGACACTCAGCAGCAGTGCCTTTATACTGTAACCGTAAGAAAAATCATGTCATAAAACGCTGAGGAGGCACTCTATGCTTCAACAAGTAACCGTTTCTGCAGAAACGCCCATATCGCTAAAACCTCTTCTAAGAGCGGCAATACAAAGCGAAATCAAAATGCTCTCTTTTGGAATCAACCGCACCCGTGAGCGCCTGACTGCTTTTGAAAAGCAATTCGACATGAATTCAGAAGAATTTGAACGCCGCTTTACCGCTCGTGACTTAAATGAAAGCCTGGACTTTATCGAATGGGAGGGTGAAATAAAAACTCTGCGTCTTTTGGAAGAACAGCAGGCGGTTTTGCAACAGGCGCATCTTTCATGATTGAGATTTATTTTGAGTCCGTCCGAACAATCATTAATAGCACTCCTATTGTGCAAGCATGCAGCATCACGACTGATCGAAGAAGCGATGAAATTGGCTTCCTGCGCGGCGATCTTGTCTTTATGGACGGGTCGCGCTTGCACTTTCGGGAATTTGTGCGACAGGTAGTGGATACACCACCAGACCGCTACACTTATGTCTATCATTACCAGAGCGTAAACGGCGCTCTCATCTTTCGCTATGACAACACCTCCCACTTCCCGGCGTTATCAGGCTTTCCCCATCACAAGCACAGCGGCGATGAAACTGATGTTTCTTCGGTAACCCCACCTGATCTTAGGGAGGTGTTGAAAGAAATCGAAGTAACAATTGCCGCTGATAGAAATGAGCGGTTATAAATCGTCACTTAAATTCAGAGGTTGGAATCTCAGGTTAATTTTTCAGGGAGGTAAACAGAATGAAAAGAGCTTTTTCTATCATCACCTTGATCTTCATCATCGCGCTGCTGGCGGGCTGTGAAGGGGGCGTCGTGGTCGGAGGAAAATCCATGGGCATGCAGGACGGTCAATTTGTTCGTTCCAGCGGTTATATGGTTGGCTCGTACCCTTATCCTTTCGATGCGGTCTGCCAGGGAATCGACGACACCCTCAAGGAGATGAAGGCCGTAACCAGCGAAAAACACGTGAAAATCGGCAAAGCGAGCATAATTGCCACTCTCCAGGGTGAGAAGGTAACCTTTGAGGTTGAGTTCAAGGAGAAAAACAAGACCGACGTGTCAATCCTGGTCGGCATGGGGGGGAGCAATATCGCCTCTCAGCTCATTCATGACCGTCTGCGGCTGACCATGACAAAAACTGCGAAATAACAAGCTGCTTTGCTTCCTCGGCGGTGGCAATCTCGCCGTTGAGCTGGGCGTCTTCAATCGCGTTCAGGATCTCCCGGAACAGCGGGCCGGGCTGGAAACCAAGGGCCAGCAGATCGTGGCCCGTCAGCAGCCGGGGGGGATGGAGGTCCTCCGTCGTAAGTTCTTCGATCTTTCCCCGGCAGAATACGTCATTGTCGAGATGGCCGTGGCTCCCCAGACAATCGAGGCGGTGGAGGGCCAGATGGAGATCGAAGTCGGGCATTCTCAGGAACTTCTTCACCGTGTTGGACCGCATATCCTGGACGTGCATGAAGCGCATGTGGTTCTCGATGAGGGCCAGGACGACGTCAAGATCCGCCTTGGGAAACTTTAGACGCTTCATGATGGCGGCGGCGATCTCTGACCCTTTTTTCACATGGCCATAGAAATGAACCCCCGTCTCGCTTTCCGTTCGCGTTATCGGTTTGCCCACATCATGGAGGATGACCGCCCAGGCTAACCGGGCATCGGCCTCCGTGTCATGCCGTCTTTCCTGGGGCAGTAGGGCGAGCATGCTTAGGGTGTGCTCCCAGACGTCCCCCTCGGGATGAAATTGGGGCGGCTGGCTAACCCCCTCCATGGCTGCGATTTCGGGAAGGACCCAGGACAGGAGCCCCGTGGCCTGCAAAATTTCCATAGCCTGACGGGGACCGGGGCCGGTAAGCATCCGGGTCAGTTCCTCACGGACCCGCTCGGCGCTGACCATGGCAATGTCTGCTGCATGCCCTTTGATCGCCTCAAGTGTTTCCTCGTCAATGATAAAACCAAGATTGGCGGTAAAACGCACCGCCCGGAGCATCCGCAGATGATCTTCGGCAAATCTCTCTTCCGGATTGCCGATGGTCCTGATCACCCGTCTTTCAATATCGGCAACACCGCCCACATAATCGACGATTTCCCCCGTTTCGGGATCCATGAGGAGGCCGTTGACGGTAAAGTCCCGGCGGTAAACATCCTCTTTTGCCGTAGCAAAGTAAACCCGGGAGGGATGGCGGCCATCCTCGTATTCCGCCTCTTTCCGGTAGGTGGCGACTTCATAGAGCAGGTCGCCCTCACTGACGATGACCACGCCGAAACTTACCCCCACGGGATAGGTCCTGGGGAAGAGGGCCTGAACCACGTCCGGGCGGGCGGAGGTCACAATATCGTAGTCTTCAGGAGCCTCACCCCGGAGGAGATCCCGGACACAGCCGCCGACGAAAAACGCTTCAAAGCCGGCACTGCGCAGGGTACGCACAATACGTAGCGCCCCCTGGCCCATCACCGTTAAGCTGTCTGGTATATTTACCGCCATCGCCCATCGACCTTTGATTATATGTGAAAATCCCCCCATCCCCCCTTTGCCAAAGGGGGGGCAACGAGGAAATCCCCCTTTAGTAAAGGGATATTTTCATGCTTCGCTGTGCCCGCTTCGGGCATGGTGGTTTGAGACGGTATCAGTTGTCTTCGTAATCATCAGGCAATACATGGGGGTTCTCCTTTTTCGCCCGCCAGAACCGGTACCCGAAGAAGAGGAGAAACACCAGGGGCACCCCGCCCATAATGACATTTTCCACGGTCCAGGGAGGCCGGAAAAAGAAAATGGAAAAAAAGACTACCGAAATAATGATGAACGTCCATACGCTCCTAATCATTGCGACCTCCAGTTATGCATTTTTCATCTTGCCGAGTTTGATGGCGCACAAGTCGCCGCACATGGTGCAGCCTTCTTCATCGGCGCTGGCGCTCTTTTCAAGAAGCGCCGCCGCCCGCTCCGGATCAATGGAGACATCCACCTGGCCCTGCCAGTTGAATCCCTTCCGGTACGTCGCCATGAGGCGGTCCTTCTCCATCGCTCCCGGCAGTCCCTTGGCTAAATCGGCGATATGGGCCGCAATCTTGGAGGCAATGACCCCTTCCCGGACATCCGCAAGCGTCGGCAGGCGGAGGTGTTCCGCCGGGGTTACGTAACAGAGATAATCCGCCCCCGCCGCCCCGGCAATGGCGCCGCCGATGGCGGAAGTGAGATGATCGTAACCAGGTGCGATGTCCGTCGGCAGCGGGCCGAGGACGTAGAAAGGCGCCCCTTCGCAGATTCTTTTCTGCAGCAGGATGTTGCTTTCAATATCCTTGAGGGGGACATGCCCAGGCCCTTCGATCATCACCTGGACACCCCTCTCCTTCGCCCTTTTTGCCAGTTCCCCCAGGAGGATCAATTCCTGGAGCTGCCCCCGGTCCGTGGCGTCGGCAAGGCACCCCGGCCGCAGGCCGTCGCCCAGGCTCAGAACCATCTCGTATTTCCGGGCAATATCGATGAGGCGGTCGTATTGTTCATAAAGGGGGTTTTCCTTGTCATTACAGGCCATCCAGTGGGCCGTAAAAGAACCTCCCCGACTGACGATTCCCAGCAGACGGCCCTGTGCCTCGACGGCGGCGACACTGCGCCGGGTCACCCCGCAGTGGACAGTGATGAAATCGACGCCGTCCTGGCCGTTTTCCTCGATCACCTGAAACATGTCGTCGGCGGTCATCTCCACAATGGACTTTCCCTGAGCAAGCAAGCGCACCGCCGCCTGATAAATGGGGACGGTGCCGATGATCAGGGGCGACGCCCCGACGATGGCCTGGCGGATAGCCCGGATGTCCCCCCCCGTGGAGAGGTCCATAATCGTGTCCGCCCCGGCGGCGACGCAGACCCGCACCTTTTCCAGTTCCGCCTCCACATCCGCCCGGTCTTTGGAAGTGCCGATGTTGGCGTTGATCTTGGTCCGCAGGCCCTTGCCGATGGCGAGGGGCGGGATATTGGCATGCCCGTTATTACGGATGACAACGATGGTTCCGTCGGCCACCCCGGCGCGGATAAATTCGGGATCGCGCCCCTCCTGCAACGCGCAGAGCTTCATTTCCTCGGTGATAACGCCCTGTCGCGCCTTTTCTATTTGAGTCATCATATTTCCTTTATTATTTATTGTTTTGTTCATAAATATACGCCAAATGATTAGTGGGACCGTGACCGGCGCCAAGGCGCAGGGCATGGCGGATGGCAACGGCCATGTAAGCTTCCGCTTCGGCGACCGCCGCCTGCACCGTCATGCCTTTGGCAAGGCCCGTAGCAATGGCGGCGGAAAAGGTGCATCCCGTTCCGTGGGTGTCCTTCGTCGCGATCCGTTGAAAAGGGAATTCGAAAAAATCCCGTCCGTCATACAGGACATCCACCGCGGCCCCAAGGAGATGCCCCCCTTTAACGATTACATTCGGGACGCCCAGATCATAGATGATTTTAGCCGCCGCCTTCATATCCGAAACGGAAGCGATGATGACATCGGTGAGGATCTCGGCCTCGGGGATGTTCGGCGTTGCCACCATGGCCAGGGGCAGCAGTTCCTTGATCAGGACATTGCGTGCTCCGGGCGCCATGAGGGCCGCCCCTCCCTTGGCAACCATGACCGGGTCGACGACAAGCCTTTTTATGCCATATTGGCGGATCTTTTCGGCGACGATCTCCATGATCGCCGGGGAAGCGAGCATCCCCGTCTTGGCGGCATCAACGCCGATGTCCGTGGCGACGGCGTCAAACTGGGCAGCGATAAACGCCGTCGGTACCTCGTGGATGGCATGGACGCCAATGGTGTTCTGGGCCGTCAGGGCCGTGATCACGCTCATACCGAATCCGCCCAGGACGGTGATAGTCTTCAGATCCGCCTGGATTCCCGCACCGCCGCCGGAATCGGAACCGGCAATGGTTAATACTCTCTTTATATTATTCAAAACTAATTCCTTATTTTGTACTCAAGTAGTGAATCACAAGTAAACATCCTACATCGACCTTGATCCGCCCTGCCTCCGCCGTCAACCGGTTGCTGATCCCGCAGGGACGGGCCAGGGTCATGGTCGCATCTTCCAGGGGATATTCGAAGCCCTCCAGGGTAATACCACGGGCCTCCCCTCCCCAGGGAAAGATGGATACCGTCTGTCCCTTTTCCCCGTTGACCGTTGCCGCTCCCGCCA
>DMAT01000021.1 GCA_003451635.1 Syntrophus sp. (in: bacteria)
CTGCGGATCAGGCGGCCAATGCCCTGTTTCATCTTGATTGTGGCGTCATAGCGGTACCGGCGATTATATTCCGCCGGAGACATGGTCCGCTTGCGGGCTATTTGCAGCGGCTCGGAGGGGCTGGCGTAGGGGATCCTCGTAATGACAACCTGGGTCAGGGTGTCGCCCTTGAAATCCACGCCGTACCAGAAGGTATCGACCCCAAAGAGAACACTCTCCGTTACCTCGCGAAACTCGTCGCAAAGATCGGCAGTCGAAGCGCCCCTCTGTTGCACAAGGAGAGGGAATCCTATGGCTTCGATCTCGTCGCCAAGACGTTCCGTAACTGCTTCAAGATCGCCATAGCTGGAAAAGAGGACCAGCGTCCGCCCCCGGTTGCGTCGAATCAATTCCGGCAGTATCTTGACCGTAGCAGCAAGCCAGAGTTGTTTGTTGCTGTATCTACCATTGACGGCTTCAGGATGGACAATCACCTCCATAACCTCCGGAGGAAAGGGAGAGGCTATCTCGGCGAAGCGGAAATCCCGAAAGACGGCATGTCCCTCATCCAGACAGAAAGGGCGATCCAGGCCGACGATGCGGTTGAAAGAATCAAAACTTCCGGCATTGCAGATAGTGGCCGCCGTGTAGATAAGCCCTTTTGTGTCACCGTAGAAGTTTTGCCGGATGAGCTCGGATACATCCACGGGGGTGGAATCGATGGACCAGTGTTTGACAAAAAGCTCAAAGGCGGCGGTGCGGTTGGACGCCGCCACCATTTTTATCATTTCCCTGAGGCTTCCTGCCTGATCATTAAGTAGATTCAGGGCATTCTTCATTCTTTCCCGGGTGCGACTCTGTATCTTTAAAAGCCGGCAGATGTCATCTTCCCTGAGCCATTGCAGATGCTCCGCAAGGCGCAAAATAATCTCCTCCAGGGACTGAAGATGGGCTTCGATGTGTCCGTCCTGGTAAGCGGCATCACTGGGGGGCAGACATTGGACCCCTTGGGCGGCTCCGTTGTCTGCTTTTATCCTTCTTAACGCCCGACCTAATTGTGATATTTCGCCCATGAGATCTTCAATATCCTTCAGCGCCCCTTCCATATCTCTCTCATTTTGGCCAGCCGACCGTTCTTTGAGCTTACCCAGGGCACTGCGGAGATGGTCCACCGCACCGGTGATATCCCGGGAGCGGATCTCAAGACCGTAGGCGTTGCGACAGGCATGTTCGAAATGGTTTGCCTCATCGATGATAAATATCTTGAAGAGTTTGCTGAAGGCAGGATCATACCCCAAAAGGGCCAGCTTGTGATGATTGGTAATCACCAGCCGGGCCGCCCGGGCCTCGGAAGCAACAATCTGGGCGGGACATTGCACGTGGGAGGCATCGCAGCCGCGCTGCGCTGAGACTTCGCGATGAAGCTCGGTGAGAAACTGACCGCCGTCGAGGGCCTTACGGACCCGCTCCCCGATCCGGTCGCCATCGGTCTCCCGAAAATGGTAAATCAGGTTGACGCAGTATAGCCAGGCGAGGAGTGCCGCTCCCCGCCATGATTCATCATAGACATGGTCCAGCTTCCTGGCGCAGAGATAATTTGACTTACCTTTGAGGAGGGTCACCGTAATTTTTCCGTAAGATTTGATCGTCCTTTTCAGGAAAGCCACCTCCCGCTCAAGGATTTGGTTCTGAAGGCTTTTGGTATAGGTGGAAATTACGGCCCGGGCTTCGGGATTGCGATCGAGAAACGCGAATATGGGGAGTAAATAGCCCTGGGTCGTGCCCGTACCTGTCCCGGCCTCGATAGTCAGGACTGCGGCGTCGTTCAGGGCTTCGGCAACGTGGCGGGCATATCCCGCCTGGCTTGGCCGATAGACAAAATCACGAACTTCCTTGGCAATACCCTTGTAAATGTCCTCCAGAGAGTCAATGTTGATCCGGTGATGGGGAGTACCAGCAGCGACGGCGCGTCCCTTTCGTGCTTTTGATTCCTTCAGAAATCCGATCCAGTTTGCCGTGTCGTCGTCTCGGCGGATACTGAAAAGGTCGCCGAAATAGTTAGAAAGTCCCTCGATTAAATGTAAAAAAACATTCCCGAATAAGGTGTCGCTCTTTGCCAGATAATGACGGAGGGCGGCCGCCCTGGGCAGCTCTTTATCGTTGAGCTGGTAATTGCAGATATGGCGAATAAGATCAACAATCAGTTTTGCCGCTTCAGCCGCTGTGAGGGATATCCGTTGACGCGGCTGGCGGTTGAGGTGTTCCCATAAGAACTTCGGTGAAAAGGAATCAAGGGCGGGAAGAAAGAACTCAAGGGCAACGCCGACATCCACGATCCGCCTCGCTCCGCAGAGTTTCTTCAGGTCCGGGAGATTATCCCGTTGCGGCCATGCTAGCACAAAGGGGGCGTCCCCAAAAAAATCATGGAGATCGCGGCTAACGTCATTCGCCTCCGGCGCCGTCTCAAGCTCCTGGCGGGAGAGGTTGGAATGATACCTGTCTCTTGCCGTAAAGAAACGATACCGGACCAGGGATGAGAATGTTTTCCCCGGACTATTGGGTTGAAGAATAATGACCGCCACGGCATATACCCGATTACCTCTATCGTCCCTGGTACCCGTATGAGCAAAGAGGATGGGAATGTCACGAATCTCTCCGTGGTAAGGTTTCAGCATGGCATTTTACTCTTTAATCTCCCCGGGTCGAATTCCCCGCCGCTTGCGGTGGGGACGTTCATTGTTTATGTCAAACTTTCAAGGCATTGCTTTCGATGGGTCGATGCATAGCGGGTCCGATTTTGCTTGTCAATGGATATTCTGGAAGGTTTCCTTGCTTTGGCGCCCCCGACGTGCTTTTGAAGCGGCTTTTTCCCGGTTATGTACAAGAACGCTCCATGATAAGATGAAAACTGCTGGTTATTGTCTCCATCTACCGAGTCAACGCTATTGACTGTAACGAGAGACCACCCATTTTTTTATTGAAGTCGAGTTTTGGGGAAACGATATCGAGTAGTAGCTTTGGACCCGTAATGTTCAGGCAAGATAAAGGAAAATATCAAGGGTGGTGGCTATCGCTGTCATCTACAAATAGTTAGTACCGACCCATCATTTGGCCTGAGCATTACGGATCGTAAGCTAGTAACGAAGTGAGCACCGGCCCGCGGAACGACTGTCCGTGTGGACAAAATTCATAATGCCAACAACAGCAGTAATGATGATAGTAAGATAAATGCTCCCAAAGTTTTCAATTGCACTGACTATCTCCGGTGTTTTCAAATTGGGATGTTACTTTACTCCGGCGGGAATGACAGATCCCAGATTTATCTTATTTACAAACAGGCCCTTCCACTCTATACTACACCAGTATCAGCAGAGCCGGTAACGTTCGGCAGCCTGCCGATCCGCGCGGGAAGATCCATCACTGGAGAGATGCATGTCAGGCATTTTGATTGAAATTTTAATCGGCATTCTCTTGAATTCAAGGACCTGTTTATATCTCCCATGTCCCCGATGAAGAGGAAAATACGTTCAACACGCTGGGGGGATTCGTGATGATGCGCTTAGGTCGCATCCCGGCGGGAGCCGATCACTTTGAATGGAGCGGCCTGCGGTTCGAGGTCATGGACATGGACGAACGCCGGGTGGACAAGGTCCTGGTTGCGCTGATCACAGCACGATCAGAGCAAGACGATAAGGGCCTTCTTCCGAAAATGTGAGACGGGGTTGCGAAAAATGGAGACAATATGAACCTGGGAAAAAAATCCTACTTTCAACTGCTATTCGTTATCGTTTTTCTGATCATTCTTTACATATCGAGGATGGTGGTCATCGCTTCGCTCATCGGGATCGGCATTGGCGTTCTTATATCGCCGCTTTTAGATCATCTGCAAAAATGGTTTAAGTTAAGACGTGGGTTTTGCGCACTTTTCCTGATCATTGGCTTTTTGATTCTCACGGCACTCATCGGTGGCTTCATCGGCTGGATTATTTTTGAGCAGGGTAGTTTGTTGATCGAGGACATGCCCAAATTCTCGGCGAAGCTTCGTACACAACTTGAAAATATGTTTGATCGATTTCCGTGGATTTTAGAACAAATTAAAGGCTTTGATCTTGTGGGAACCCTTCAGGGAATTGTCCAATATCTGATGGGAGGAATCCAGTTGGGTTTTGTTGCGATTGGCGGAGTCCTTTTCGCACTCATCATCGGTATTTATCTTGCGGTTGACGGTGACTTTTATTTTAATGGAACCGTCAGAGCATTCCCGCCTCAGCATCGAGACCGCGTCCACGACTTACTAAAGAAATGTGCGTACGTGACCCGTGTTTGGTTTCGAGCCCAGCTGCTTGATATGGCCATAATTGGCCTGATTACTACCATCGGTCTTTTGATTGCCGGAGTGGAATTTTGGGCCTTGTTCGGATTGCTCACAGCACTGTTCGGTATCATTCCCTATGTGGGCATAATGGTTGTAGTCGTCATTGTGAGCTTGATCACTTTGGCTTCTGATCCCAGTCAAGTGCCCTGGGTTTTACTTGTCTTTATTATCACTCAACAGATCGAAGGAAATGTTGTCCTTCCATGGGTGATGAAGGGCCAAGCTGAGATCCCTGAGGCCCTTTTGATCATTGTGATGCTCTTTTTTGGATTTTGGTTTGG
>DMAT01000122.1 GCA_003451635.1 Syntrophus sp. (in: bacteria)
GTTAGTAACGACGCCGGACTGATACATATCGACAAAGGCGTCGACGAGCATCTCCGTGTGGACGCCCAGGTCTTTCAGGTCGGACTGGGCGATCATCATCCCGACGGCGCTTGGCATGCCGCCGATCCCGAGTTGGATTACCGACCCGTCGTGGATCTCGTTCATGATGAGCTTGGCGATCTGGTTGTCCTCCTCACTGATCGCCGCCGCCGGCAGGCTGAAGAGGGGCTTGTTGTCCGACTCGACAATATAATCCACTTCCGAGACGTGAATGGACTCATTATATCCACCATAGCAGTAAGGCGCGCTGCTATTGACCTCGACGATCACCTTCTTGGCGCGGTTGGCGACGGCCTTGGAGATGGAGCAGGAAGGACCAAAATTGAAGTAGCCGCTCCGGTTCATGGGGGCCACTTTAACTATGAATACATCCGAAGCGACATGCTCATTACTGTAGAATCCCGGTCCCTCATGATACAGCAGGGGGACATAATTACAGAGTCCCTTGTCGTGGAGGATCCGGTCGCCGCCGCTGAAGTGCCAGTTGTTATAGCAGAACTTCTCTCTGGTTGGATCAGCCTGGGCCACTGCGGCCAGCCCGGGGTAAGTGACGGCGCGCACCTTGACGTCGGTCAACTCGTCGGCGCGCTTGGCAAGGAACGGATCAAGATAGGTCGGCGCCATGGTAAAATTACCGTAATCTACCCAATCGCCTGATTTAACAGCACCTACGGCCTCCTCGGCAGTAACCAGTTTCTTCTTGTATTCTTCTTTGAAACTCATGAAATTCCCTCCCTGTTAAAAGTTGTGTATGATCAAATCAATGCCACTTCAAAAAGACAACATGCTTTGTTGCCCCTCCCTCGCTAATTATTGACCGCTTCCACCACTATTTAGTGCCTTTTTGTTAATGGTTGTCTGTTGACTGCTTAGCCCCCTTTGGGAAGGAGGTGGGACCGGCGTGGCGTTTCCCGGTCCCTTTGGTAAGTAAATCGAAAAAATGCGATCGTCTCTCAAATAGGCAATACTTAAGCGTAAAGCTTGCGGACGAAAGATTATAGCTTGTGATGACTGATTATTTTGAAAGAACAAAAAAATCAATATCAAAAGATATTAACAGGAATATTACAATAAATGTAACTTAAGAAAATGACGAGAGATAAGACTGAAGATTTGTTTTCTGCTTATTCAGACCAAGTTTGTGACGGATGCGATGGCGGCAGATGTTGACGGCGCTTGAGGAGATGTTGAAAAAGTCGGCAATCTCCTTGCTTGATTTTCCTTCCTTGATGAGATTGGCCACCTGTACTTCCCGGGGCGTCAGGTTCATGTGCTGGGAGGAAAGGGTACGGGAGAAGGGCGACACAATGTCTCTCAGGTTCGATTCGAGAACCTTTAAGTCCGCTCGCAAATGAGGATCCCCTATATGTTTTTTTAGCTTATCCACGTAAGGGATGACAAGTTTCTTTACATTGGACAGAACATCCCCGGCCAATTCTTTCTTATCCTCCTCCCGCTTTTTCAGTAAGACCCTCAGGGCGGCGTTCAATTCTTCCAACTCGTGGGTTTTTGCTTCCGGTTCTTCACCCCGTTTTTTAAGGGCCCCCTCGGCTTCCTTGTAGTCGGTGATGTCGAGAAACGAGGCTATGCTCTTGGTGGTGCCCGGAATCATATCCACGGTCAGGTATATATTACGCAGATCGCCTTTTTTGTTATACCAGCGGAATTCATAATTCTTTGGGGGAATCTGAGGGTCGATGCGTCTGAGGTTGTGATGGGTCTTCATGGCCTCCACATCATCGGGATAGGTAAATTCCGTCCAGCTTTTCCGGTTTTCGATTTCTTCCTTGGTATAGCCGAATTGTTTGACAAATTCATTGTTTACAAAGGAGATGGTCGTGTCGTTCTCAAGAACCATCGTTGCCGCCCCCGTAGTTTCGAAGACCGTCCGGTACCAGTTTTCCGACTCCTTGATTCTTTCCTCCGCCTGCTTGCGGTCGGAGATGTCCATGGAATTGCCCAGAATAGCTGGCTTGCCTTCATATGAGATTGACGCCACCGTCTCCATGATCCAGCGCCTTCTTCCGTCTTTGGCGATGATCTGAAACTCATGGGGGGAGATCCGTTCGCCCTTGAGCATCATGCGGGCGTTTTTTTTGACCGTTTCCCGATCCTCGGGAGGCACGAGAATGTCGGATTTTTTGCCGATGAGTTCGTCCTTCGAATATCCGGTGTAGTAGGCGGCGTTCGCGTTGACAAAAACGAATTTCCCCTCCTGAACTACGTAGATGCCTGCTACGGATTTTTCCGTCAGCGTCTGAAAGAGATCCGCTGTTTCGTCAGGTGATTCATTTCTTTGCTGCCGACGATCATTCGTTTCCATATTATTAACTTTCATAAAACCCTGTATATTAAGCCGGAGGGCCTTGTTTGCTGTTTCCTTTTTTGATAGCTGTGGGTAGATCCTCAATGCGACCGACCCAAAATATACTCTTGTCCTAAACGCCGCCAAGGTCCAATAGGGACAAAATGAAAGAGGGATCGTTTGACCCCTCTTCTTCCGTGCGTATCCCGTACATTTTCAAGAAACTCCCCACCCTACATTAACCTCCTCATCTTCGTGAATATACTTGAATGAGACATTTAACCTTACCCTGAAAATAGGCGTTCCCTCGGCGATGACGAGATCCTGCCTCACGACCTCGGCGATTCTTAGATTTTCCAGGGACTTTCCGGCCACCTCCACGACATTCAATGCAGCATCTTCCCAGGACTTTGGACTTGCTCCTACCAGCTCAACGAATTTGTAAACGGACATAACGTTTCCTCCTTTCATTGTTTTGCAGTGCAGCATCTTCCCAGGGCCTTGGACTTGTTCCTACCAGTTCGACGAATTTGTAAACAGTTATGACGTTTCCTCCTTTCTTTTATTCTGGTAAGAACTTTCTAGATCTATCACGAATTATAGAGAAGGCGGATTTGGATGTCAAATAAATACTGACTGCAAAATGTCGGGGTGGGCGAAGGCCAAAGAACAGGAGGTTGCATTGTTTTTCGGGCTGTGATTTAAGGGTTTCATGCTTCGACATAAAAAACATGAATGGTGCCGGGCGGAAAAACCTGCGGATAATCAATGGCGGCGGGGGTTGNNATTTATGTTTTTGGCCTTGCCTTCCTGGGCGCAGGCGGCGACTTCCCTCCAATTCCTCGGCGCCGCCCGGACAGTCGGCGGCAGCGCCTGTCTCCTGGAGACGGGAAAATCAAAAATTCTCATTGATTTCGGGTTATTCATGAGCACCGAGGATCGGTTACGTAACAATCTTTTACCTTTCGATCCCTCATCCATAGATTACGTGCTCCTGACCCATGCCCATAGCGATCATGGGGGCAGAATCCCCCTGTTGTATAAAAATGGTTTTCGAGGCAAGGTGGTTGGTATTGGGGCCACAAAAGCCCTTACCCGCCTGATTATGGGTGCCAGTCTTGATTATCCGGACCGGGAAGCGGGCGCCCTGTTCGGTTCTCAGGATGTTGCGGCGATGATGAATAATTTCATGTCCCTTTCCTACGACCGCAAGGTTGATCTATTGCCGGACGTCGCCGTCCGCTTTCGGAATGCCGGCCATATCCTGGGTTCGGCCATGATCGAGATCTGGTGCAAGGACGGCGATCAAACAATAAAAATTGTGTTTACCGGCGATATGGGTAATACATCCATACCCCTGCTCAAGGTGCCTTTTGACGTCCGGGACGGAGATTATGTCATTGTCGAGGCGACTTACGGAGCAACACAGCGGATCAGGAACGAAACTCCTCAGTTCGGAAAGGAGATACGTAACACCTTGCAAACCGGGGGAAGCGTTTTGATTCCGGCCTTTACCCTTGATCGTACCCAGAAGGTCCTCTTCATGTTGGGCAGATTGAAGCGGGAAGGCATAATCCCGGAGCAAACGCCCGTTTACGCCGACAGCGGCATGGCAAGGAGAATAACGCGGATTTATGCGCGATACGCTGGACATTTCCATCCGGAAGCACGTAAGCTCACAGATGGTGGTCAGGATCTTTTTCGGTTTCCCGGTTTCCATGATGTTTCCGGGGTGGAGGCTCTTCGGGCGCACGATCAGGGAATGCCGGCTATTTATGTAACTTCAAGCGGAATGCTGGATCATGGCAATGCCCCGCAGCATCTTGAAAAGATGATCGAGGAGCCCCAAAATCTCCTGGCTATTGTCGGCTGGCAGGCCCCGGGGTCTCTCGGTTCACGGCTCCTAGCCGGAGAACGGCGGGTAAGGATTCCCGTCCGGAGGGAAGGGAAGGGCGGTGTAGGTGCCGACAGCGTTGAAAAGGATGTAAAAATGAGAATAATGCAGTTCGATCTTTTCTCCAATCATGCCGACGCCTGCCAAATGTTGAACTGGCTGGCCGGTTTCGGAAAGACAAAACAGGTTTTTGTCGTTCATGGAGACAAGGAAAATACGATAAATATGGCGCGAATTATTGACCGCAATCTCGGTTTCAAGGCCGTCGCACCGGAGTTGAATGACAGGATAATACTTTCTGCCGATCTTCAGTACCGGAACCTCAAAGCCGGAGCAATACCCTGTGCCGGTCTTGGGGGTAGTGAAAATATGAAAGGTACGATGGACTTTTAAGCTACCCTCTGTATACCCTCCGAATGGGTACTTTTTTTGACAAATTAATCTTCGATGTGATAGGTACAGCCTCTTTATTTTGGGGTCCGTAATGTGACTGACATGACGGTAAGACGTCGTAAAAGGGGACTGAAAATAAAGTTCAAACTCAACCCTCCCCTTGATGGGGGGAAATGTAATCCGTGAATTAAAGGTGACAAAGTTGCGCTTTAAGATGATAAGGTACTTGTCAATGTTGATGCTCTGCGCCGCCTTGATCATCTCCTTTGGCGAGGCGCCGGCGGCAGAACCCCTGATCCGGGAGGGGGAAGAACTTACACTGGAGAGATGCCTGGAAATTGCTATCAAAAATCAGCCCATAATAATGCAGTACCTCTATACTACCCAGGCCAATGAGGCCCAACTGGGGCAGGCAAAATCGGGATACTACCCCAAACTCGACGCCTATTCATCATTTACCAGTTACAACGCCGTCAAGCAGACGAGCGACACCTATCCTCCCATCAATACTGCTTATGGATACAAGTACGGCGATAATACCCTTAGCCTTACCCAGAAAATATATGATTTCGGGAAACGGGAAGACGGTGTCGATGTGGCGCGTCTCAACCTCGATTCATCCCGGAAAGATGTGGAAAATCAGATTACCGCAGTAGTCAACAGTGTCAAGAACGCATATTATCTCGTCCTCAAGTCAAGATATTCCCGGGATGTCTATATCGACGTCAGGGATCAGTACCGCAAACAATTGGAGCAGGCCAAACTGTTCTTTGAGGCCGGAAAGAAGCCGAAATACGATGTGACCAATGTCGAGGTCTATCTCAGCAATGCCGATCTCAAGCTTATCGAGGGTGAAAACGAATTGAGCAAGGCCTGGGTTTCCCTGAACACCGCGATGGGTTATGACGGTCCCGTATCTTACACCGTCAAAGAGATTAAGGCCCTTGAAAGTTACAAAATAACGGAGCAGGACGCCGTAGAACAGGCAAACAAAAACCGTCAGGATCTGCAATCTCTCCTTGTCCAGAAGGCATCGGCGGAAAAATCGGTGTCCCTGGCAAAAAAAGACTATTTCCCTTCCTTTGATGCCAACGCCGGCTATGAATTCGCAGGCAGTCAGACGCCCTTGGCCCAGGGATGGACGGCAGGGGTGAGCCTTTCATGGAATCTCTTCCAGGGGTTTTCAACCCAGCAGGCGGTGCAGAAAGCCCTGGCAAATATGAGGGTTACGGAAGCCAAAATTGCCAACCTCAAGCTCCAGATCCTCCAGGAAGTCAAGACGGCCCTCCTCAATCTGAAGAAGGCCGAAGAATCCATCGCCAACGCCAAAGTGCAGGTCAGGCAGGCCACGGAGAATATGGAATTGGCTGGCCTCCGTTATCAGATGGGCCTGGGGACGACCCTGGAGGTAACGATTGCCACCGTCAATTACAGCCAAGCCAAACAGACGCACATTACTTCCCTGTACGATTATGTTACGGCAAAAGCCAACCTCGAAAAAGCGATGGGGGCTAGATAAGAGAGTGGAGATAAAATATTGAAAATATTAAATATTCATCTAAATGCTAATTCTGCCCCGGCAAGGAATGGAAAATCGGCGGGTCTATTGCGGATTTGTCATCCTTTGTCCCTCCTTATGCTGGCGGCCTTGATAACCCTGATTGTCGGATGCGGCAAAGAGGCGCCGCCGCCGGGATTTCCGCCTGCGACCGTCCTTGCCGCCAAGACGGTACAGAAGGAGATGCCCCTGGCGATTCCTGCCATCGGTACTGTGGAGGCTCTCAAATCCATCAATGTATATTCCCGTGTAAACGGACAGCTTCTCCAGATCCATTTTCGGGAAGGTCAGGATGTACGCCGGGGTGAGCTCCTCTTCACAATCGATCCCGCCGCCTATCGGGAGAAGCTCCATCAGGCCGAGGCCAAACTGGCAAAAGATACGGCTCAACTGAAGTTCAGCGATGAGGAGGCGAAGCGTTATGCCTTTCTCTTTGGAAAAGGGGCGGTGTCGAAATCGGAAGCTGATAAATACCTCACCGAAGCCGCCTTATACAGCGCCAACGTCAAATCGGATCGGGCGGAAGTGGAAGACACCCGGTTGAATCTGGCTTATTGTTCCATCATCGCCCCTTTCGACGGCCGCACGAGCGCCTATGGCGTTCACCTCGGAACCATTGTGCGGGCCAATGACACCTCGCTGACCACCCTCAATCAGATCACCCCCGTCTATGTGCGATTTTCCGTGGCCGAGAGGTATTTGACGGACATTCACAAATACGTCAAGAGCGGATCGGTTAGGGTAAAGGCAAGCTCCACGAAAAACTTGACCGGCGAAGTTCCTGCGGGCAAGTTGGTCTTTATTGACAATGCCATCGATACCAATTCGGGCATGATCACTATGAAGGCCGAGTTTGCCAATGTCGATAAATTCCTCTGGCCAGGACAATTCGTCAATGTTTCACTCCATCTGACAATGCAGCCGGGCGCGGTTGTAGCGCCTCTCCGGGCCGTTCAACAGGGCGACAACGGGCAGTACGTTTTTGTCGTCAAACCGGATATGACCGCGGACATCAGACCCGTCGTCGTTGATCGCACCATGGGGGAGGAGGCCGTGATTGCCAAGGGCTTGTCTGGCGGGGAAACCGTAATTACCGACGGACACCTGAAGGTGCGACCGGGAGGCAAGGTGGAGATCAAGGAGAATCTCGGGGCCACACCGCAAAACAACAAGGCTAAACCTGCGCCGGGGGGAAGGGGCAAGTGAACATTTCCGCCCTCTGGATCCGCCGGCCCATCATGACCAGCCTGGTCATGATCAGCATCCTGTTTTTCGGGATCATCGGCTATCGTAATCTTCCCGTCAACGACCTGCCCCAGATGGACTATCCGACTATCCAGGTTTCCGCGAGCCTGCCCGGGGCCAGTCCGGAAGTCATGGCCGCTACTGTAGCCACACCCCTGGAGAAGAAGTTTTCCACGATCCAGGGTCTCGAATCCATGACCTCTTCGAATACCCAGGGTTCCACATCGATTACCATGCAGTTTTCTCTGGACCGCAATATCGATGCGGCGGCCCAGGATGTG
>DMAT01000356.1 GCA_003451635.1 Syntrophus sp. (in: bacteria)
CCTCGCCGTGCTGGAAGGGGCTCATTGTCCCCGGGTCCACATTAATGTACGGATCAAGCTTCTGATTGGTGACCCGCAAGCCCCGGCTCTCCAGGATGGCGGCGATGGACGCCGCGGCCAGACCCTTTCCGAGGGAGGAAAGGACGCCCCCGGTGACAAAGATGAATTTGGTGTTTTTCATATCGGTTCCTTTCGTGTCTTTTCCAGGGGGGATTCTTCAATCGTGCCCTTGATCAGACCGGCAATGACCTCCGCAGGTTCGCTGAGGAGACACCCCACTGATTTATCTTCCAAATACTGATCTGTCCACGGCAGATTGTACTCATTGATAAGATTCCTGATATCATTGAACTTATATCCGAGGATGGCTATCTTCTCCCGGAGGGGCAGCTTTTCGTTGAAGGCGACATGGAGGAGGAGCAGGTTCCTGACCGTAAGCTGGTCTCCCAGGAGGGGGACGATGATGATGGGCGCCCCATCCCACTTCCCTTTCCCTACGTAGACGTGTCCCATGCTGACCATCGTTTTTTTCGTGCCCATGAGGGTCCGGGAGCGTTCCGCCCGGGAGGTCATCCGCAGGGAAACCCCTTCCCGCTTGACAATGACAATGGTAGAGGCATCGGTGGGATGGCCGTCCATATCGAGATTGTTCACCGCGTAGAGGGTGTAACCGTTTATGGCGGCAATGGCCGGTTGTATCTTGGTCAGGGAAAGGATGCTTTTACTCGTCAGGGACTTGGGGGAGAAGCTCAGTTCCTTGAGGATCTGGAAAATCATCCCCTCCAGGAGTTTTTCCTTCCTGCTGGTGCCGACGGTGACTGTTTTAGCCTGATGACGGATGGCGTCGATGGGACGCGTCATTTCGTCAATGGCATGACCCAGGCAAATGTCAAGGCGGTCCAGGGGAGAGACGGCGTCGTCTTCAGTGAAGTCGTGCCAGAAATCCTCCAGGGGGATCTTGCCTACGGCATATTTCAAAAGGAGGACAAGGTCGGAGAGGGTGTTGGCGTTGGTGACCGATAACGCCCCGGTGGCGCGTTTACCGTTCAATTGCTCGCTGAAGTCCCGAACCATTTTCCGGAATTGCCGGTCGGCGATCTTCTCATAGAAGGAGACCTGCTTGTTCCCGTGGTCTGTCAGGGCAAGGCGCAACTGATTCCGGAACTCCCTGACGAAGCGGGCGTCCTTGTCAATGCTCAGGGCGGCATAGTAGCCCCAGAGGTGCCCGGCGACGGTATTGAGAACGACCGGCAGGGGGTGGGAGGCCTTCGGCAGCCTGATGACGGCGTCGGCGATGGGGTTAAACCGGTCTTCATCCTCGTCTGTAAAGACGACGACGCCGGCTTTGTGGGCCTTGAAGATCGCCACGTCCTTGACGATATCGCCGACGACGGCTTCCGGGTTCCCGGCGGCGCAGACGATGATCAGGGGCTCCGCTGAGAGGTCGATATGTTTCTTGTTTTCAATGACATCGGAAGAGATGGTCTTGTAGCAGAGTTCACTGAGTTTGATACGGATTTCGTCGGCGGCGGCCTTGTTGGGTCCGCTGCCGACTACGGCCCAGTATCTCTTCTGCTTGGACAACAGTTCCACGGACTGCCGTATCTCTTCTTTTTTTTCAATAACCCGCATCATGAGCTGCGGCGCCCTTTCGAGGTTTCTCAGTTCTCCGGCAATAACTTCATCGGACAGGGTCTTCAATACCTGGGCAAAAGACAGGGCCAGAATATGACCGGCAATGATCTGAGAATAGAAGGCCTTGGTCGAGGCAACGGACATCTCGATGTCCCGGCCGTCGCTGGTATAGAAAACTCCATCGGATTTGGTGGTGATGTCGGACTGCCGCCGGTTGACAATGGCGATGACGAAGGCCCCCCGTTCCACCGCCATGGCCACGGCCCGGTTGGTATCCGTTGTAGTTCCCGACTGGGTGATGGGTATGATCAGGGTGTCACGGAGATCTTCCTTCGGCAGGAAACCGCTCAGTTCCGAGGCTACCTTTCCTTCAATCTTGATGGCGGTATCCCGCAGGTAACTCTCCAGAGAGTCGGCAATCGCCGCTCCCGCAACGGCCGCCGTGCCATGGCCGATAATGGTGATGTGGCGTATCTGTCCCTGAAGCAATGCCTGGCGGACTCTTTCCGGCAGGATGTCTTCCCCGAGATTGAAAACGACCTTGTCCTCGGGAGAAATGCGGTATTTTCCCCGGAGCGTTTTCTTTACGGACAGGGTCGATTCAGTGATTTCCTTGAGAAAGAAATGGGGATAACCCCGCCGGTCGATATCGCGGGTTGTGATCTCCGCCCGTTGAATATCTGACCTTGTCAGCAACAATGGCGTTCCATCGTAGTAGGAGGCGCGAATCCCGTCAATCCCTCCGGAGCTGTCCTGATCGAGGATATATATCTGGCCGTTCGTGTCGGGTCGGTCCTCCGTTGACGGCTTCTCCCCGTCCATTTTGATGAAAAACGGGGTCCCTTCCACCAGTCCGTACAATTCGGAGGCGAAGATGTAGCCATCCGGATTGATTCCCACATAGATGGCCTGCCCGCTGCCCTTCAGGGCTAAAAAGATCTTCCCCGGTTCGATGCTGCTTCTCATGGCGATGGCATGGGAACCCTCGAAGTCATTCAAGGCCTTGCGGAACGCTTCGGCAAGATCGTCTCCCTGCAAGAGATAACCGGCGATCACGAGGGGGATGACCTTGGTGTCCGTCGTGATTTCCGGGGCGATAAGATCGTCATCCGATTCCAGGGAAGCGCGGAGGGTCTGGTAGTTGTCGATGTCGCCATTGAGGACCACATCAATGCTCCAGGAGCCAGTTCCGTAAAAAGGCAGCTCTTGGGGGCTATTCCCCTTTGCCAGGGTATAGCTGCCCAGGGGGTGGCAGTTCTCTTCCGTGATGGAGCCTACGGAGGCCCAGCGGGTATGGGCGATCGCCGCCTCCCAGGGTGTCTGGTATTGGGCGCAGGCCTGGAATACCTTGTCATCGCTCAGTGTCTTTCTCAGGGCGCTGACGTTACTCCCCAATTCGCCGATCACCGAGGAGGTCTTGTAGATAAAGGACAGAGAGGACTTTGCTCCGGAATCGACCTGAATGGATCCGTTCATTAAATCTCCGGGGGAGGATCGCCTCTGAAAATCTTCGTAAAGGTTATCTTTTTGAAGAAGGTCCTGGATTTTATGGTTGGCCGCCTCATCCGCCAGGGGGAAGATCATTTCGATACCGGCTGAATCCCGGCCCCGGACCTCCAGGCGGTCGAGGCAATTGAAGAGAAAATTAATGCTCCGGTATTTTCCGAGGGCCGCCGGAGGGATGCCGGCGGCAGACGCCGCACCGGCAAGGCCTGTGATCTTGCCAAAGTTCTCCAGAATGTCTTTATCGAGAGCCCAGACGATATCCTTTATTCGGGTCAGTCTGCCGTTGATCGCTTCCGAATCGACGGTGGAAAAACGGTCGGCGTGGATCTCGAAAGAGGATTCTTCCACGGTGAGAAAGGCCTTCATCTCCCCAAGGAGGGTATAAAGGTCGTCTGTCCTGGGGGTGTCAAAAAAGATGGCCCCAAAGGCGTCATCCCCCTTCAACAGCCTTATTGACGCGTCCATTGCCTCCAGGGTCTCCTGGCTCTCAAGATACTCCCCTACCGGGACGGTTCCCGCGACCAGGGTTTGAATGCCTTTTCCCTGGATGGTTGCGAATATCTGCCGCAGTTTTTTGTCCGGTTCATCGTCCGGCGTCCTTTCTTTTCTTTTCACCTTGAGAATGCCCGCGAGACCACAACAAAGAGTCGTCAGGTTCAGAGGGAAAAAGATAAGGGCCGGGGCCGGGACCCGGGAAGGGAGGCATCCGCAGCAAATATGCCAGGAACGAAATACGCGCCTCATCCAGACGATGGTCATAATTATCACGGCCATCGCTATTGCAAGGATAAGGGCGCCGGTGGTGGTTAAAATTATCTGCATGCAGGTATTAGCGAAAAGATTCGTTCGGCCACGTCATCTACAATTGATTGCAGCCAGTCGACGCCGATTTTCACGGCCTCTGAGTCGAGGTTCTGGATGCAGGAGATGTAATCCATAACCTTTCCGGAATTATTTTTCTCAATGATGTTTTGCAGGGTTTGTCTATTTGCGGGTCCTATATCCCCTTCCCTGCCACTAGTCAAGGAGGCCTCAATGGCCGGCCAGTTTTCCATGAATTCCCTGGATTGCCGGATTAGATCGTCCTTTCGTTGTCCGGAGAGTATTTTTTCACTGATCCGGATCGAGGTCTCCATCTTTTCCGAGAGGACCCGGAAGCGGCCCAGCCTTTCCCGCAGGATCAGATCCAGCTTCTCCACCGCTCCTTCGTAAAGGGCGCCGTCATTTGTCTCCATGAAGAAGGGGCGCCGAATGTAATCATACCACTGCCGGAGGGCGAGAATGTTGGCGATGTAAAGAATATTATTGCAGATACGCCGTTTGATGTCGGCGTAAAATCCCATGTGAAAACTGATCTCGTAGGCCATTTGGCCCTGTTGGCCGATCAGCTTGCCCCCTTCGGGGCAATCGCCCCGGTAAACGGTGCCGGCGGCGATGACCGATCCGTAACCGATCCGGACCGGTCCGATGATGCCTCCCTGACCACCCAGGAAAATGGGGGCCTGATTCAGCATGACTCCCCGGGGGACGTCACCGATCAGGGAAGCGGTAGCTTTATCCTGATTGGGGGTATAGTTGAAGTGGATGTAAGAACTGCCTACCTCACTGTGGTTCCTGCGGCTCGTCCCCCCGGCCATAAGGCAGTCGCAGCAATTGATCAGGCTGCCGAGAGTGACGAAGGGGAAAAGGATGGTCTGTTTCATCCCGACGGTATGGGCTCCGTTTGCTTCTTCTTCCATAAGGCAGCCTTCACGGAGCTGGGCGCCGCTACCCATGCTGGCGTTCGCTAAAAATGTCGAGGCCGTGTAGAAACCGCCTTTAAGTTCCACATGGGACCCCAGCTGACAATTGACCACGGTTACGGGGGCTTCGATGCCCAACTTAACCCCCTTGGCAATAGACGTCTTTTCACCGTAAACCCTGGTTCCCGCGAAAAGGGACACCCCTTCGCCGGCAATCCTCTCAACGACGACTTCTTCGCCAATATCCACCATTTCAGGATTGGGAATGTACGCCCCTTTTTCGAGAAGCTGAATGATTTTAGATTGCTTGGTCATGGGCATTAATAGTTGTTCAGTCTTCCAGGTTGAGCTTCACCATTTTTTTTTGAAAGGTGTTACGATTGATCCCCAGATAGTCGGCGGCCCGGCTCTTGACGTTTTGGGATCTCTGCAAGGCGATTCTGAACAGGCAGCGCTCGACGATGGCCACGACATCTTCGTGAAGTCTGCTCTTTCCGTTTCCCGAACCGCTCAGAATGGTGGCGATATCCTCTAATTTCTGACCCAGAATATCCTCGGCGACGGCATGGAGCGAGGATAGCCCCTCGGCTTTCTTTCCACAGGATTTAGCTTGCATTATGTCGTTCATACGTGGCGGTCTTCCTTGTGCTATGAGATGAATTTAATGTAAATGATACAGGCGAGGAGGGCAGCTGCGATCCACACGGCAACGAGGTCGGAGAGATTTTCCACAGGTTTCTCCATCTGCGCCCTCACCTCCCCTTCGACTTCGATCTTTTCCGTATCCAGATGATTAATGATGTTCCGGATAAGAGTGGAAAAGGGTTCATAGGCATTGGAGAGGATGTGAAACCCCTTTTTGGTTGTCAAGAGGATATAAACCTTGCTTCGCATACTGAGGCAGCCGACATGGGTGATATCGCTCCAGAGGAGATCCTTCCTTTTCATGAGCTTTTTTAGTGTCATGCCCCCGTCGGTGATCACTATTTGCCGGTTGACCGCCTCGACCATGATCAGCAGGGAAGCGATAAAAAATCCGGTGAGGACGATTTTTTCCGTTACCGATCCTTTTACGGCAAAGGATAGCACCAAGAGGACGCAAAGAAGCAGGACGTCGATGGCCAGGGGAACGATAAAGGACCGGCGTATGCGGTAAACAGCTTCAGTCATGGTCATTCTTCCTTGTTGAATATTCCGCTTTTGCCGCCCCGCTTGGAAATCAGCCTGATGTCCGTGAGGATCATGTCCCGGTCGGCGGCTTTGCACATATCATAGATGGTCAGGGCGGCGACGCTGACGGCGGTAAGGGCTTCCATTTCCACGCCCGTTCGTCCCACGGTTTTCACCTTCGCTTCAATAGCGACTTCCCCACGATCATGGTTACTTTGAAAGGATATGTCGATCCCTGTCAATTCCAGGGGATGACACATGGGGATAATTCGTCCCGTTTCTTTCGCGGCCATAATCCCGGCGATCCTGGCAACTCCATAGACGTCCCCCTTGGGGATTTTGCCGCCCTCGACGAGGGCCAGGGTCTCCGGCTTCATGATGACCCTGCCCCGGGCCACCGCCTCCCTCACTGTCGGCGTCTTCCCGGTAACATCCACCATCCTGGCCTGACCGTATTCATCCAGGTGAGTTAACTTTGCCATAAATGTTTATCCTGATTGGCGCGGACTTATCACAGCCTTTTCGTCACGTCAAGATAGTTGAAAAAACTTCCGGTTTTCTATATATTCATTGATCATTAGCTTAGACTCAGGGAGTTCTGCCCCTGTCTAAATGTTTTCCGCTAAAGCAGGCCTGTGCAAAAGGCTTTATTGAATGGGGATGGCCTTGAATGATTGTTAAAATCTTCGGTAGTTCGGTAATCGGAATAGAGGCATACCTGATTGACGTCGAGGTCGATACCTCGCCGGGGTTGCCCCAGTTCTCCACGGTGGGGCTTCCCGATGTCTCCGTCCGGGAGAGTCGGGATCGGATCAAGGCGGCCGTAAAAAATTCCGGCTACCCCTTTCCCCGGCATCATGTCACCGTCAATCTTGCCCCGGCGGATATCAAGAAGGAGGGAACGGGTTTTGATCTCCCCATTGCGGCAGGCATCCTGGCGGCGGAAGGCGTGGTCGGCCCGGGCATGCTTCATGACTATATCCTCCTGGGAGAACTTTCTCTGAACGGGCGGATCAAGGGGGTGCACGGGGCCCTGCCGGCGTCTTTTCAGGCGAGGGAAGCGGGGCTTCGGGGTATCATCCTGTCCCGGGACAATGCCCCGGAAGCGGCCATGGTTGCCGGTATTGAGGTCATCCCGGTGGAAAGCCTCGCCGAGGTAGTGGAGTTTCTCAATGGCGCCAGGGAAATCAAACCGATGCAACTGGACGTGGAGGCGATGTTTCAGGGACCCTTGCCTGAAGACCATGACTTCCGTGATGTTCAGGGTCAGGATCAGGCCAAACGGGCGATGGAGATTGCCGCCGCCGGGG
>DMAT01000133.1 GCA_003451635.1 Syntrophus sp. (in: bacteria)
CGAATATCCCATCCCCGTTACCTGCGCCCGTGCCTCTAAAATATTGGCAATCAGACC
The DNA here is from genome assembly GCA_003451635.1 of Syntrophus sp. (in: bacteria). GTDB lineage: Bacteria > Desulfobacterota > Syntrophia > Syntrophales > UBA8958 > UBA8958. The sequence goes on from DMAT01000133.1 coordinate 58, forward strand.
TATGTGGGCTCCTAATCCCACCATGGGGATCGGAGCGCTGAAGCTCTGCTTGACATCCTGTCCGGCAATTGCCGGTGCTTTCAGCTCCGTAGAACCGGAAACGTATTTCACCTGCACCATGGGCCCCACTGAAAAACCTGCGAGGATGTTTTCCATATTGATGATATCGTAAATGTATTTTACATCCATCATGTAAAAATCAAGATTATAATTGACCGCCGTATTAGCGGTAAAATTCGTCCCGCCAAAATTAATCGCCGTATTCAATCTAGTATCACTTGTATACTTCATAGGCGTATACATGGCAGTCAGGTGGTGCTTACCGATACCACCGTAGACCTCGCCAGACCAGAAAGACTGGTTGCTGACACCCAGAGTATTTTTTACGTCAAATTCCGTGCCTTTCATGGATGTCGTATCGACCCGCTGATTAGCAGAAAACGCAGGAAACCAGTAATACCCCCTGACTCCTAATTCCAGGGCCTGGGCAATATTTGCCACCCCGATAACCAGAAATATAATTACTCCAAGCAGTAATAGGGAAAACCTCTTCTCATTCATCGATGCAACCTCCTCTTTATGGTTTTTGACAATTTAATTTTCCAACCCCTGTCTATTCATGCCGTGAATTATGAATAAAGATGTCCTTTCTTGTCAAGGAGAAAGAACTTGCATAACATCTTTTCTAAGGAAGGAAATTCACTTTGGTTTCGGATGATAATCATTATGAATGGTTTTCCTTGCCATTAGGCCTTGAATTGCATTACAAGATGACTACCTTCGATCGAAGAATAGATTCCAAGGAGAGGCATGTTTGGGCAAAGCCCTGTTTTATGAGAAACTTAGCAGCATTTCCGTCCTGATCGTATAATGAATATTATCTGGGTCCTTTTGATAGCCGTGAGCATTATTGCCGCCTTCTGGACGGGCGGTCTGGAAGCGGTAACCAGAGCCATGTTTGACGGCGCCAAGGCAGCGGTGGAAATATCGCTTTTTCTGCTGGGAATAGTCTCGTTATGGCTCGGCATAACAAATATTATCGAAGATTCGGGACTTATCCACAGGATTTCCCATGCTTTCAGGCCGCTCATTACCAGGCTCTTCAGGGCTGTTCCCCCAGACCACCCCGCAATCTCCTCCATTACTCTTAATATGCTTGCCAACTTTTTCGGCCTTGGCAATGCCGCAACCCCCCTCGGGATCAAGGCCATGCAGGACCTTCAGACACTCAATGAAGATAAAGAATCCATTACTTTTGAAATGATGCTCTTTATAGTTCTAAATACCGCAAGCGTCCAGTTGATTCCTTTTACTGTGGTAGGTATCCTCTCAGATTTTGGGTCTGCGAACCCCTCGGTCATTGTTTTTCCCACAATAATCTGCACTGTAATCTCTGCTATTATCGCACTTTGCGTGCTCCTGATTTTCAGGAGATTTATGAAATGAAGGCCTTTTCCTTTATCTCCCAGCTCGCAATTCCCCTGTTTATACTTTTTGCGGTACTCTACGGCGCCTTTAAAAAAGTGCGCGTCTATGATTCATTCGTGGGAGGTGCAAGAGAAGGAATACAATTAATTTTTAAAATTTTTCCTTACCTGCTGGCTATTTTTGTAGCAGTCAAAGCCTTTCAGGCATCCGGGGCATTTGATCTTCTCAGGCAGGCTCTTTCCGGATCTTTCGCAGCTTGCGGCATCCCGCCTGAGGTTCTGTCTGTGGCTATCATAAAGCCTCTTTCCGGAAGTGCATCAACGGCTATCTTTACCGATATTGTCAGGACCACAGGCCCTGACTCGCTTGCGAGCATGATTTCCGCTGTGATCATCGGAAGTGCGGAAACGACTTTTTTTGTTCTTGCCGTATATCTTGGCGCCGTGAATATCCGCAGGACAAAGTATCTGGTGCCTGTGTGCCTGATTGCCGACGGTGTGGGAATTATCATCGCCATTGCAGTTGTAAAATTGATGTTTAGATAAAGGAGAAAGGAGTCTAGTTATGGGATTTCGCTGTGGTATTATCGGCCTTCCCAACGTTGGAAAATCAACGATCTTCAATGCCCTTACAGCCGCAGGGGCCGAGGTGGCCAATTATCCCTTCTGCACCATCGATCCGAATATTGGGATGGTTGCCGTTCCAGATCCACGCCTTGAAATAATAGCCGCAACTCTTCACCCACCGAAAAAGACTTATACCTCCATGGAATTCCTTGATATTGCGGGACTTGTTAAAGGAGCGAGCCGGGGTGAGGGACTTGGAAACAAGTTTCTCGGCCATATCCGGGAAGTGGATGCTGTGGTCCACATTGTCAGGTGCTTTGACAACCCCGATGTTGTCCATGTTGACGGGATGGTCGATCCCGTCCGTGATATTGAAATCATCAATACGGAATTAATGCTTGCTGATCTGGAAACTATTGAAAAGCGTCTATCTGTTATTGAAAAGAAGACAAAGGCCGGCGATAAATCTGCGGCTCATGAAATTGATTCGATGCGTGTTCTTCAAAATGCCTTGGGAAGGGGGATTCCTTGCCGTAATTTTTCTCTTGAGGGGGAAAAATCGGCGGCCTTGAAAGATCTTCACTTACTGACCGCCAAGAAGGTTCTTTATGTAGCAAATGTCAGCGAGGCGGTTCTGAAAGGTGACCAAGGCTATATAAGGGAGGTTAAAGCAATTGCCGAAAAAGAAGGATCATCCGTAATTACAATATGCGGAGATCTCGAAGCGGAAATAGCAGAATTGGCGGCGGATGAACGGATAGTTTTTCTGGCTGAACTTGGCCTTCAGGAATCGGGGTTAGAGCAACTTATCAGGGAAGGCTACAAACTTCTCGGGTTAATTACTTTTTACACGACCGTCGGGCCGGAATTGCGCGCCTGGACGATTCCCGAGGGAACACGCGCGCCGATGGCAGCGGCCAAGATTCACAGCGACATGGAAAGAGGATTTATCAGAGCTGAAATCCTGCATTATGGCGACTTCCTTGCCGTAGATAGCATCGCCCATGCCAGGGAGAGAGGGTTGATCCGTTCGGAGGGGAAGGATTATCAGCTGAGGGATGGTGATATTGTGCTCTTCAGATTCAATGTATAAAAAAAGGCGGATGGAAAAGGAGGGACTTAAACCATCCGCCTGTATATAAACTGAAAGGGATTGTAAATGCTCCCTCTCAGATCGCCCACAAAGGGGGGTCGGCGGGTGGAAAGGAGGGACCAAAACCACCCACCGACATTAAAAAAACTCTTATTGCAGGACTACTCAGGTAGAAAGAAGGTAATGCTTTGGTCTTCTATCACCTCTTTGGTCTTTTCATCACCTGTTTCATCCATGGTTAACTTTTGATCAACTTTGCCGCTATCTACAGAAAGAAAAAAATCGTACACCTTTTGCATGTCAAGCCGGAAATCTACAACCCCTTCTTTTCCACCTGAGTCCTGCCGTGAATTATCTCTCTCCTCCTCGCTCATCTTGGAAATCTATGTTTCATTTTTGCATTTACATATTGCAACTTCGAGGCCATAACAAGAAATGTAAATCAGGAAAATATTTTTTAAAGACAACTAATATTCTTTAACCCGTTTATTTATACCAATATACCAACATAAATTCATTTATTTTCAGATTTCCCCCAAAGTATAAAAGATGATTTTCAGATGGAAGGGAAAGCCTCAGGGTGTTAACGTGCGAATATCGAACGTCTGGCATTGATGGAACAGCGGGAGCTACTTACTACCGGCCTTCAGCATAGCGTGCACATTACGCACGGCCCGTGCTATATGCGCACAGGCTACAGTGTCAAGGCAGCTTTGGATTCAGGTTATCAAATTTCTTCTGTTCTCTGATGAATTTGTACCTGGAAATACCTAACTGCTTTGCAGCCTCTGACTTGTTGCCCCCCGATTTGATGAGGGCGTTTTTCAATATTTTTGATTTGACATCTTTGACGATCTTGTCAGTCACTACATCATAATCGATCCCATCCAACGGTAACTGTTGAAGAAACGGTTCAATTTTAATCTCAACGCCTTTCTGGTCCAGAGATTTTAACTCAGAGGGCATATTATCAGGGTTTATAACCGTTCCCAAGCTCTTTAGAATCATGATTCTTTCGATGATATTTTTTAATTCTCTGACGTTTCCCGGCCATGGATAAGCCTGAAGAATCGCTTCAGCGTCTATGCTGAATCCCTTGACCCGTTTGCTGAATTTCTTATTGAATTCCTGTACAAAGTAACGGGCCAGCATAATTATATCATCTGCCCGTTCCCGCAGGGGAGGAATCAATACGGGAACGACACTGATCCGATAATACAGGTCTTCGCGGAAAGTTCCCTTGGCCACCATATCGCTGAGATCACGATTGGTTGAAAATACAAAGCGAACATCGTTGGGGATATTTTCATTCCCTCCCAAGCGCCGGATATGCCCGTCCTCAATCATCCGCAGAAATTTTGCCTGAAGCTGGATCGGCATTTCCCCTATTTCATCGAGCAAAATTGTTCCCCCGTTGCAATATTCGAGGAGCCCGATTTTTCTTTTTCTGGCATCGGTAAAGGCCCCGGCCTCATAGCCGAAAAGTTCACTCTCCAGGAGCGTGGGGGGTATGGCCGCACAGTTGACGTCAACGAACGGTTTCAGGCTCCGGTGCGAATGCCGGTGAATGGCCCGGGCAATGAGCTCCTTGCCGGTTCCGCTTTCTCCCTGGATGATAATATTCGTATCATGACCAGCCACATCGGCAATGACATGAAAGATATCAATCATTTTTTGTGATTTACCAAGGATATCGTGGAACCCCATGATCTGATCTTCCCGCTCCTTGAGTTTCTCAACCTCCGTCTTCAAACTTTCCGCTTCGCGGGAGAGCAGCGAATGCATAATGGCGTTATCATAAGAAGTAGCCGCATTTTTGACCAGAACATCAAGAATGTTGATCTGATCAGAGGTATAGCCGCCCTTTTGCTTTGCAAGATAGAGGGCGCCGGCAAATTTATTCTTGATTTGGAAAGGTATTGCAATTTCTGATGGAAATCCCGCGAACATAACCCCGATATTTTCTCCACCGGAAGTCTGCCTCACTACAATCGTGTCGCCTTCAATCGCCTCTTTGATAATACTCTCGCCGATCTTTTCATCACATTCCTCCTTGCCTTCAATGAAGATGTGCTCGCCATCATTAACAAGACATCGATTTCTTTCAATATCCCAAACATAACCCATGACGCGCTCGGCGCAGGCAATTTTCAGAGCGCTGCTAAATACAATTTCAAGGATGCGATTATCAAGAGAATAACTCCGATTGAGCCCCGAAACGGCTTCCTGAAGAGCCATCAACTGACGGATTTTCTCGGCATTAGCCTCCAGGAGCCTCGCATTGTGGATGATGACGCTCACCTGGTTGGAAAAACTAAGAAAGAGGTCTATTTCCTCGGTAAAAAAATGTATCTCCTCCCTACGCCAGGCGGCAAGAATGCCGATAACATGATCTCCGATCTTCAGGGGCGCACAGACGATGGAACCACGATCAACAATTTTCGTAAGCATCCTGTCGATATCGGTAATTATGGGATCTGTCGAGGCGTCTCGAATCGTGATCAGCTCACCAGATCGCGCCACTTTCGTGGCCAGGCATTCATGTTCTTTTATGTTTAATGGTGTTTTGAAGGCGATTATGGCTTCTTCCGCGGTATAATTCTTTACTACTTTCGCCACCAGGTACTGTTGTGATTCATCAAAGAGACGAATAATCCCCCGGTCAAAACCGATGGCATCAATGAGTTCATCGAGTATTTTCGCAAGTATCTCATCCTGATTGGCCTGAACAGTGAGCAGATTACTGATCCTGAAAATGCTCTTCAGGAGCTTGTCCTTATCCAGGAGAGGACCTGGCACCCAGTCTGAAAGTTCTATCATTCCGTCGGTTACGGAAAATATAGGCATGAATTCTGTTATCGTCATAGGCCTTTACGATTATAGTTCCTTCAGAATGATACTGAGTGCAGTCGTCAGTTTTACTGTTTCCTCGTCTGATTTCCTCAGGCGTGTGCTTACAATTCTTGCCAGATTAAGCAGGATCCTGTATCCGAGGGCACAATCACTCTCCGCCAGATTCAGGAAATCATCCTTCCGAATTTCGTAAAGAGTACAGTCCGTAACAGCCTTGATTGTCGCTGTCCGTCTCTGGGCTTCGAGAAGGGCAATCTCTCCGAATACCGCATGGTCGCTGGCGTCTAGCCTGGTAAATACCTTATTATTCGCGGTTTCCTGTTCATCATCAAAATCGCCAAGGATCAGACTCTTCACCACCTCGACCGTTCCCTCCATCATGATATACATGGTGTCGCCGATATCGCCTTCTTTCATGATGATGGCCCCGGCAGAAAAGGATACACGGCGGGCAATACCAATTACTTCACTGATCTGTTCCGATGATAGGTCCCTGAAGATTTCCGGTTCTTGTAATAAAGTCGCTTCATCCTGCATGGATTCGCCTCTGCATAATTAGAAATCGGTCTATAATTCAGGCATGGATCTGGAGAGGACAACCGCCAGATCGTCCGCCGCAATCATATAATCATCATCGGGATTGATGTTGATCTTGACAGCATCCTTTTCCACGGAAAATTCCTTTTTTGATTCACGGATCTTTTCCCTGATGAAGGTATCAATCATTGACGTATTATCGGAAAGAATATCTTCTAATTTGATCGCCTTTTTTTCCTTCATTATCCCGATCAGAATAGTATGATCCTTCTCTCGATAATGGGAGGATAATTCCCTAAACGGCTTGTTGACAAATATGCCGGGAATATGCGTCCGCCAGAGCTTGTTTTTGTCCCCAAGAGACAAGATACTGGAAATAACTCTGGGAAGTCCCGGAGAATTAATGGCGCCGGCCAGCAGGGAGCCGACATGCTCACCCCGGACAACAATCTCATCCACATTGGCTCTCTTAAGATGAGGTCGACTTTCTTCATTCAGAAGCTCGGCGATTGTCTTTACGTGAGGAGCGAGTGACTTTACGGTCAAGGCCGCCAGGGCCGTCCTCTCATCACTGCGTTCGCGAGGATGCCCGCCCGACTGATCCGCCATGATCAGAACAAACGTCGCCTGGGAAACATTGGCCCGTATCAGGACCTCCTCGTGTACATAATCACCCCGCAGAAATTTCAGACTGTAGCGGCTGTATTTAGGACGAAGGGTCTCGATCTCATCCACAGTCAATTCGTTGATCAATACTATGGCCCTCTCCTTCATGGCGCCATAGGTCGTAAGACCCTGAATGACGTTATCCGTGTGCTGATTCCATCCACAGATAATTATATGTCCCTTAGCTTTGATGGTCTCCAATCCCCTGCCCTCCTTCAGTCTTCTTTCTACAAAGGTCGACGCGATGGCTGCGGTAAATAGCGACATCAGGCCTACTCCCGTAAAGATGAGAAAGATCCCCACCATTCTCCCACCCGTGGTGACAGGATACTTATCTCCATAACCGACCGTACCCATGGTCACAATGGCCCACCAAATACCATCCCAAACGGTGCTGATATTGGAACCGGACTGGAGGTATTCGAAATAATGGACCGTCAGGGCGCTCATAAAGAGAATCGCCAGGGTGATGGCCGCTACTTGAACAATGGTTTTTCTGTAGATACCGGAGAGGATCTTAATGAATTGCTGAATAGACCTCATCCGACCCATAGCTATGCCTTGTCATAGACGAGAAAATGCATGGAGAAGATCGCCCGCCCCTGTGTTGCCGAGCGAAGGTCCGTCGAATAACCGAAGAGGGCTTTAAGAGGGACCTTTGCCTGGATTTCACTGACGGGCCCCTTTGGACTTATGGATTGGACCTCTCCGCGCCGGGCGTTGATGTCACCGATAACATCCCCCATAAATTCACTGGGCGTTATAATATCCACCACCATGATCGGTTCCAGCAATAGTGGGTCCCCCTGGGAACAACCATCCCGGAAGGCGGTAGAAGCGGCTATTTTATATCCCAGGGCAGATGATTCTCCATCTTTGAAGGACCCGCCCTTGACAACGACCTCCACATCCACAACGGGATAGCCGGAAAGGACGCCGCTCATGATGGCCTCCTGTACTCCTTCCCCAATGGCCGCATGAAATTCCTCCGGGATCATCCCCGCAGCTACGTTCAGCACATAAGCGTTCCCCGTTCCCCGTTCCCTGGGTTGTAATTGCAGCAAGACATGGCCGAAATGTCTTCGCTCCCCGAGCTCCCGCTCGAAACGTCCTTCCATCTCCACGGGCGATTGAATGGTTTCCCGATAAACCACCCGGGGCTTGCCAATGTTGACATGGGCATTGAACTCTCGCTGCAGGCGGTCGATCAGTATCTCCAGATGAAGTTCCCCCATCCCGGATAATACGGTTTGTGCGGTCTCATCATCATATTTCAAGCGCAAGGTAGGGTCTTCTTCCAGCAGTTTGACAAGGGCGAGGGAGACCCGTTCCTGATCGGCCGGAGTTTTGGCCTCGATGGCTTGACTGATCACGGGTTCATAAAAATCCATGGTTTCCAGGAGAATCTGCTGAACCTCATCGCAGATAGTATCCCCTGTCTTTCCTGCTTTTAAACCCATAACGGCAATGATATCGCCTGCCTGGGCCTGCTCCAGCCTCTCTCGCTTGTTGGCGTGCATCTTCAGTAGTCGGGATATCTTTTCCTTCTTGCCCTGCGAGACATTGTAGAGATCATCTCCGGCCTTTATCTGTCCCGAATAGATGCGCAGATAAGACAGCTTCCTGCCTTCATCCTGCACAATCTTGAAGATAAGGGCGGCCAGGGGTCCCTGGGGATCGCTGGTTCGCGCCTCTTCCAACTTGGTAAGGGGATTTATTCCTTTGATCGGTGGAACATCTTCAGGGGACGGCAAAAAGGAGATTACCCCATCCAGAACCGGCTGAATGCCTTTGTTTTTCAGAGCGGAACCGCACATTACAGGAACTACCTGTAGGGAAAGGGTGGCCTTCCGAATCGCTTTGGTTAGTTCCTCTGCCGATATATTAATGCCTCCCAGATACTTTTCGGCAATATTATCATCCAGATCGGCAATAATCTCTATTAACTTGTCTCTGTGATCACTTACTTTAGGCTGCATATCCAGCGGTACATCGGACAGGGTATAAGAAGCCCCAAGAGAGGTATTATCCCAGACTATGACCTTGTTTCCGATTAAATCAATCGCACCCTGGAACTGATCTTCTTCCCCCAAGGGTATCTGAACAGGGAGAGGAGTGGAATTGAATCTTTGCCGCATCATATCGATGGTTCCAAAGTAATCAGCCCCAACTCTGTCCATTTTATTAATAAAGGCTATTTTGGGGACGCCATATTTATCGGCTTGATGCCAAACCGTCTCTGACTGCGGCTCCACCCCGCCGACAGCATCGAAAACCACCACTGCTCCGTCGAGCACCCGCAGGCATCTTTCGACTTCAATTGTAAAATCTACATGGCCAGGGGTGTCAATAATATGAATATCGTAATCTTGCCAATTGCAGGCAGTAACAGCCGAGGTGATCGTGATTCCCCGCTCCTGCTCCTGAGGCATCCAATCCATAACCGCTTCCCCATCGTGCACCTCGCCCATTTTATGAGACCTGCCGGTATAATATAAAATCCTTTCCGTAACGGTCGTCTTTCCGGCGTCAATATGAGCGACAATGCCGATATTTCTGATTCTGGCCAGCTTGGATTTGGGAGGCATAACTCAATATCCTACTTCTCTTTTACCGCTTGAACGATCAATTCCTTGTTGGCGCCAAAGGCCTGCCTGGTATCTATATGTCCCTTGATGGAGTCTATTTCTTTGCCGGCAATCATTATTTTAACCTTTTTTATGGTTGGTATATTTGCCGTCAGAGTGTTGGTAAGGGAGTATATGGTCGCCATCTCGCTGGCGCTGCCGCCGGGATGATTTTTCGTGAGATTTTTATTGAAACTTACATAGGCTGTCCCATCGTCGATCTTGACATTTGTCACCTCTACTTTTTCTGGAAAGGTATTGACGAAACCCGTCCTCGATCCGTCTAAAAGCACTTTCACCAGCTCCCGAGCCTGGTCGGAAGGCTTCTCCTCTTTGGGGACATACCTTTTTTCCGGGACAAGGAAACGCTCATTTGCATCGGAAAAATAAACAGTGACTTCTTGCTTGTCCTTCTTTTTAGCGACTTTACCCTGACCGTCTACGGGTGGATAAACATAATCAAACAGGGTCAGGAAAAAAAATACCAGGAACCCTACCAAGGCAGTAATGACAAGAAAAAGAACCGACTTCTTCATCTTCCTCTTTTGCTGCTTGGTCTTGACCGTAGCTGTCCTGCGCTGCTTCTTTGAGGCCATGAAGATCTCCCTTTTTAAAAAGATCGGTGAGGCTAGGTCATTTTGCCATTGCTGTCAAGGAAAGATCGATGCGAAATATGATACTAGAACGGCCCATCAACTCAGATATTGATCAATTTCAGGGCCTGCTTAGCCTTGAGACCGATATCTGAGACGGGGGCAAGCTTGACAACCATTTCATAGGCCCGTCTCGCCTCCAGCATTCTCTTCTGCTTGGAATAGCACTCACCCAGCCAAAAATAAGATTCAACAAGATTGGGCACTAGCTCCGTTGATTTCTTGAAATGAACAATAGCACCGTCGATGTCAGCTTGGGCGTATTTTGCCTTTCCCATTTCCTTCTCGATCAGGGGAAGAAGTTCACGCGTGGCATCCTTGAGCTCGGCTTCCCGATACTTTGTCAAGGCCCGCTGATAGTCGCCTTTGCTGTAATACGCCCGGCCCATATTGTACAGGGACATCTCGGGTGTCTCATAGAGGATATCGGCCAGGGCGCTGTTAAAGGCAGCTATCGCCTTGTCATACTGACCACGGTTATAATAAAGCGTTCCGAGAAAGTTATAGGCGCTTGAGTAATCGGGCTTGAGCCTGACGGCTGTTTCGCATTCATCGATAGCTTTTTCGCTGTAACCCTTTCCGAAATAGGCTACGGCAAGATAATAATGGATCTTGGGGTTTTCCGGCGTATATTTTTCCGCTTCCAGGAGTTCCTTAAGGGCCGCGTTGTAATCTCCCCCCTCCACATAGGCCTTACCGATATTCAAATGGTTTTCCGCAAGCTCCCTTCGCTTTTGCGTCCCCGCACAAGACAAAAGGCTCGCAACCATGCACACTACGAGACAAACAGCCATACACGTAAGCCATGTCCCATGCTGACCGCGATCATATCCCCGTGTCTCTTTAGGATTCTTTGCTATTTTTGCCATTGATCCACCAGTCTCCTTTGTCTTTGAACCACCAGGCAGAAGAATCTGTCTTCAAAATGCTCTCGGCGAGTTTCTTTGCGTCCTCCGTACATAGTCGCTTCACGGCGAAGGAAATCCACTCCTGACTGTACTTGTTCCCCAAATCACCATACTCTTTCAGTTGTATGATGAGCGCCAACTGATCGGCGTCATGGGCAATGCGCGCCTCCCTGGTTTCTTTCTCATTAAATTCATAAATAGCCGACGCAATATCGCCGCCAAAAAACAGCGTCTCCGTCAATTCCTCAACGGCCTTTGTCTCGTTGACGGCAACATACTTTTTATTGACGTAATTCATGTCCCCCGTTCTCGCTTCCGGCAGATCATGGACGAGACAAATCTTGAGCACCCGATGTTCATCGGCTTGAGGATCAAGCTGGCAAAGGGCGTAACCGATATAAATTGTTCTCAGAATGTGCTCAGCCACCGACTCGCAACCGGAACCGAGAAACTGATATCCCGATCGGGGGGTCTTTTGCAGCATACCTACTTCGAAGAGAAAATTCGCTATATCTTTCATAATTGCATATGTGGTAATTATTTAATCATTCTGAGTCTTTTTTATGTTCATGATCCG
>DMAT01000253.1 GCA_003451635.1 Syntrophus sp. (in: bacteria)
CCGCCGCCCTGCATCTGGCGCATGAAAAAAATCCAGACGCCGATCAAAAGCAGCATCGGAAACCAGGAGATCAGAATGGTCATATACCATGGTGAATCTTCGACAGGTTTCGCAGAGATCCGTACATTCTTTTCCTTAAGAGTGGCAATCAGGTCGGTGTCTTTGGGCATGAAGGTCTTAAAGGTTTTGTTATCCGCAAGCTTGCCGGTGACGTTTTCGCCCTGAATGGTGACTTCCTTAACCTGTCCCTTATCAACATAAGCGACAAAATCGCTATAAACAACGCTTTCCTGCTGTCCTTTCGGCTGGGTAAACAGATGGTACAGCATGACAAATACCAGGCTGACCACCAGCCAGAGGGCAATATTTTTTTGTAGTTGATTCAATAGGATCTCTCCTCACGGTAAAATTCGCCTCAATGGCGATGCCTCCCCTTACAATAACCTTTCCCGGATTTCAATGGATTTCTCTGAGACTTGATCATATACCACCTTCAAGACCCGTCTGGTCCCGACGGTGATCCGGACTGATTCATTCAGACACGCCCCGACAATCCACAGGATACCGTTGGCGTCAACCAACAGGGGGAGACGATGCCTGTCGCCATGGGCGACCTTTTTGTCGATAAAGATTGCCTTTAGTTTTTTTGTCCCCTCCATGCCGAAAGGACGCATCCGGTCACCGGGATGGATGCGTCTGATTTTCAGGGGAAGGGTCAGGCGGTCATAATCCAGATAGACCTGACCAGATTTCTGTCTCCCCACCACCCATTCTCCCTTAGTTACTTCCTTTTCCGCTACTAATTCTATCACTTCCTGATGGCCGGCGTCGATTAAGCTGAAGTCAAGAAGCATCCCCCCTTCGGGGATATGAATTCTCCCGGGTACGGCGACGGGATAGCAATAATCACCGCCCGTCCCGCCCTCTTCCCGGCGGGACAGGAGCAGACGCCCGTAGTCTCTTTTTGCCTCGACAGCGAAGGGCAGATTGAGACGACCGGAAGGCTTTCCCAAAAATGCCAGATCGAGAACCGCCTGAATATGGGAGAAAAACACCCCCTTCTCATCCGGGGAAAAACGCTCCAGGAGAACCTTGATGATGCGGCACGCCAGGGCCTCATGCAACGCCCGGAGCTTTGAGATATCCAGACATAGGTTATCCTCTGATTCAGAAATATTCCAATCAGAAAGTACCAGACGCACCTGGTCCTCCATAAAATCATCTTCCCGACCGATGATTTCCGCCGTCCTGGCCAGGGTCCTTTCAATACCGGTTTTGTATTGACTCTCCAGAAGGGGCAGCAGTTCATGGCGGATCCGGTTCCGCAAATACTTCGGGTCTAGATTGGAATCGTCAACGGCGAAGGACAGGCCCTCTCTTGCCAGAAATTCCCTGATCTCAAAGCTGCTTGTGTAAAGGAGGGGACGAATGTAGCGTCGATCCCGTACGGGAGTCATCCCTTTCAGTCCTTCCGGACCGCTGCCCCGGAGGAGATTCATGAGTACGGTCTCCGCCTGATCATGGAGGTGATGTCCCAGGGCGATGCGGTCGGCATTGACGAGGGACGCCGTCTGATCGAGAAATGAATAGCGGACCGCTCTGGCCATATCTTCGACGGATTTCCCCTGCGACCGGCTCAGTTCAAGGATATCGGTCCGGGCAGATTCCATCTGCAACCCCATGGACAAGCACAGCTCCCGGACAAACCGCTCTTCTGCATCTGCTTCCGGCCGGAGACCGTGATTGAGGTGTCCCACAACGAGACTGATCCCAAGTTCCGGGGCCAGTTTATGGAGGATCGCCAACAGGGCGACAGAATCCGGCCCGCCGGAGACGGCAACCAGCGCCCGGTCGCCGGGCCGGATCATGCGATACTTTTCAATTACCTTCTTTACCTTACCAAACATGGCTGCCCTCAGCTAAAAAGACCCCTAAGCTCCAGCAGGCTTTCACAGGTATAATCGGGCCGGAGTTTTAAGAGATTATCCCGGTGCACCAAACCATTGAGGCAGGCGCAACTCCACACCCCGGCGTTTTTGGCAAGGAGGATATCGTTAGGACCATCCCCGACAATCACCGTTTGTTCACGAGGGATAAGAAAGCGCTGCAAGTAAGGTTCGACAAGCCTTGGGTCCGGCTTCTTGTAGGGCATGGCATCGCCGCCGACAATATCTTCAAAGAACGGGGCGATTCCAAGACCCTGAACGATTCTTACCGTAAACTCCTGGCGTTTATTGCTAATGACGACCTTCCGCTTGGCCCCGAAATAACCGAGACATTCCCTGACTCCGGGATAGAGAACCGTCTGATCCAACAGGTGATCCCCGTAGTACTCCCGGAATATCTTCATGGCCTGGGCGCATGATTCGTTATTTTCCTCTCCGAGCGCCCGCTTGATTAGTTCCTCCACCCCGTCGCCGACAAAGCTGATGACGCGTTTATCGTCCAGGATTGCCAGCCCGAGGGCTTCCAGCGTATAATTGACCGCCGTGACGAGATCACGACCTGTGTCGGCAAGGGTGCCGTCAAGGTCAAATATCAAAAACTCTACTTTAATCATAGCTTAGGAACCTCGCATAAAATTATGCTTGACTGGTATATAAAAGTCGGGCTTGAATGACAAGCAAATCAACGCAACTAAAATATAAATTAATTAATAAAGGAGAATAAAAATGAAAAGAAGCACCTGGATGAAATGTAGCGCCGTTTTCATTATCGCCATGTTCGTGGCGGTATTTGTCCTGGAACTCGACGCCTATGCCCGCGCCGGCGGCGGCCGTTCCAGCGGGAGCAGGGGGTCCCGATCCTCGTATAGTCCCTCCAAAACGTCGCCAAGTCAACCCGCCAGTCCTTCGCGGAACCTGACTAGTCCGGCGCCGGCAGCGCCACAGGCTAAAAGCGGAGGTTTCTTAAGAACCCTCGGCGCCGGTATGGCCGGCGGTCTCCTGGGGGGGATGCTCTTCAGCAGCCTGGGTTTTGGCGGTCACGGCGGCGGCATGGGCGGTGGCGGCGGTATCGGTCTTTTCGAGATTCTTCTGCTTGGCGGCCTCTTGTACGGCATCTACTGGTACATCAAGCGGCGCAAACAGAATGCAGCAACCGCGACGTCATCTCCCGCCTACTACCAGGCATCCGGTCCCGAACCTGTATCCCCCGGCTATGCCCAACCATCCTATGCAGCTCCTCAGGATGCCGTTGAAGATGATCGCCGCCGGGGCATCGGCTACATCAAACAGATGGACCCCGACTTCACCGAGGACAAGTTCAACGATCTATGTATGGACACCTTCTTCAAGATCCAGGGGGCCTGGGCAAATCGCGACATGTCACCCATCCGTAACTTGCTGACGGATGAAATGTACCGCACTATGCAGGACGATGCGGAAAAAATGAAGCGGGAAGGTAAGTTCAACAAGCTGGAAAACATCGCCGTTCGCACCGTGGAGATCTCCGAGGCATGGCAGGAGCAGGGCAAGGATTTCATTACCGTTCGTTTCCTGGCCAATCTCCTCGATTATACGGTCTCCGAAAGCGGCGAGGTGCTCTCGGGAAGTAAAACCGATCCCGTTAAGTTTGAGGAATACTGGACCCTCGTCCGCCCCGTGGGAAATAATCCCTGGCAGTTATCGGGGATCGATCAGGCATAAAAGGCGATAAACGGGGACATGAAATGCAAGTCCGCCGCAGGCGGAGGCGTTTCCTGTCCCCGGAAGCTTAGGTGTGAATCTTTGACGACTAACAAAAAGAAGGACCGCCTTGGCATCATCGGCTTGGGCAAGGTGGGCACGGCAATGGGATACCTCCTCAAAAAGGCCGGTTATCCCATTGTCGCCATTGCCGACAAGTTTCCCGAGGCCCTTGTGCAGGCCCATCCCTTCACGGGAGGGCGGATTTGTAAAAATGACGCCGAGGCGGCAGGCGACGCAGACGCCATTTTGATCGCCACAACCGACGATCTCATTGCCGTCGCCTGTCGGGAGATTACCGCCGCGGGGGCCGTCCGGCCCGGCCAGAAGGTCGTCCACTTCAGCGGCGCCGGGTCCCTCGAACTTTTAAGCGCCGCCAAGGAGGCGGGGGCCTTTATCGCCAGCATCCACCCCATCCAGTCCTTTGCCGATGTGGAAGGAGCCATCGAAAACATCCCCGGCAGCACCTTCGGGATCACCGCCGACCCGGAGATCCGGGAGTGGGCAGTGGATTTTGTCCTCGCCTTGGAGGGGGTTCCCTTTTTCGTTCCCGACACGGACAAACCCTTATACCACGCTGCCGCCTGCATCGCTTCAAATTACCTGACCACGCTCCTCTATATGGTCGAGGAGATCTATCTTAGCCTCGGACTGAACCGCGAGGAGGCCATTCGCGCCTTCTGGCCCCTGGTCCGGGGGACGTTGAAAAACATCGAATCCCGGGGGTCCGTCCAGGCCTTAACGGGACCAATCGCCCGGGGAGATATCGGGACGGTGGAAAAGCATATCCTTGCTTTTCAGGATAAACTGCCTGAATTTCTCCACGCCTACCAGGCCCTCGGCCTGGTCACGACGGAACTGGGACTGAAAAAACAGAGTTTAACGGACGAAAAGGCAGGCATGATCAAAAAACATCTTAAAGGAGGAAAATCATGAGCACACAGGTACAAATGACCAGGGTGACTACAGCCAAGATCCGGGACATGAAGAGGAAAGGGGAGAAGATAACCATGCTAACCGCCTATGACTACCCGACGGCGATAGCAATGGATTCAGTGGGCGTGGATATTTTCCTGGTCGGGGATTCCCTCGGCATGGTCGTACTCGGCTACGACAGCACCCTCCCCGTCACGATGGAAGATATGCTCCACCATACCAAGGCCGTAGCCCGGGGAACCCAACAGGCCATGGTCATCGGCGATATGCCCTTTATGTCCTACCAGGTCTCTCCTGAGGAAGGGGTCCGCAACGCCGGGAGATTTCTCCAGGAAGCAGGGGCCCAGGCCGTAAAACTCGAAGGAGGCCGAGAAGTTGCCGAAGTAACCCGCCGCATCGCCGCCGCAGGGATCCCCGTTATGGCCCATATCGGCCTGACCCCCCAGTCGGTCCACCAGTTAGGGGGATACAAGGTCCAGGGCAAGGGGGATAAAGCCGGTCAACGCCTTATCGAAGATGCCAAGATCCTCGAAGAGGCCGGGGCCTTTGCCATCGTCCTCGAATGCGTTCCCAAGGGCCTGGCAAAAGAAATCACCGCATCCCTCCAGATCCCCACCATCGGCATCGGGGCCGGCGTTGACTGCGACGGCCAGGTTCTGGTAACCCACGACATGCTTGGCCTCTTTGAGCGCTTCACACCAAAATTCGTCAAGAAATACACAAAACTCAACGATCACATCCGGGAAGCGGTGAAGACGTACTGCGACGAAGTGCGCAGCGGCGCCTTCCCCGACGACGCCCACTCGTTCCTGTAAACAATCATTGTCTGATAAATAGCTGCCCCCTCCCTCGCCAAGTGGTGAGGGAGGGTTGTGGACATCTCATATCAATCGCATCAACTATTCGATAATTTTACCATTTATCTTTTGAAGGGAATATATTGGTGAAAGGCAATTTTATCGCAGCTTTTCTTTTGGTAATGATCACGTGTGACTGGAGGGAAAAACAAACTTGCCGGTCATTGTCTCCATCTACAAGGTGAGAGGTTGGGTGGTCGGTCCGGAACAATGATAACGGGATGAAACATGATATTTTTCAGCGTGATTTTTTCAGTGTGAGGTGGTAATATCTCCATCCTGAACTGGACATTTGACATGTCTTCCGTAAAGTTATAGACTTCCATCACAAATTCTCACATTGAAATATTGTAGCGCGTTTTTTAGAACCGAGTATTACCAGCCGGAAGTGACATCAGAAGTCTTTAAACTGCTTTGGTTTAGAAGAGGATTGCTCTGTTGTCATAATCCATCAATACCGGTATAGTAAGGTTTGCCTGCAGGATTTGGATCAGGTGCAGGCAACTTGATCCCCAGTTCTTGACAAATCAAGCGCAAGGTTGCTGGCCTGTCGGTAATAATGCCATCCACACCCATTTTGATGAGCTCTTTCATTCTTGCTGGTTCATTGACCGCATAGGGAACAACACGCATTCCCAAGGAGTGAGCCTCAGCTATCAGTTCCTTCGTCAATTCTGTGTGATAAGGCGATATCACATCGGCTTTGATGGCATGTGCCGCTTTAATAATATCACCATCGAAGTTTTTGATATCTAATCCCGCCATCCAAGGCGACGGCTCTATTCGATTGGGCCATTGATAATCACCCTCATCTCCCTCGTTGTTCCACGATGGCTGGTTGCCGGTCAATGCCACTGTCGTAATTTTCGGATCCAGCTTCTTCATCTCAACCAAGGTGCGCCAGTCAAAGGACTGAAGCAACACCCTGTCTTGCATATTGTGTTTTTTTACTAATTCATAAAATTTCTTTACCCAAACTGCCGGGTCAGGATTCACAGGGTTAACGGCATAAGGATATGATTTTGTCTCTATGTTCAAGAATACTTTATCATTGCCCCAGGATTTGACAAGTAAGAATACTTCTTCCAGTGTGCACAGCTTTGTGCCTGGAATCTGTTTTTGTGTCTTTCCATGACCAGTCCAGTATCCGTATGGTGCATCAGGACTCATCGCGCCGATATCGAATTTTCTTAAATCCTCCAATTTCCAGAAGCGAATATCAGGCTGTTCATCCGCAACCAAAAAACGTCCCCAGGCATTCTTTGCCATATACCAAGGGATCTCCTTGTTGTGACGAATAACGATTACGTCGTCGGCTGTGATATGCATGTCCATTTCCAGTGTTGTCACGCCAATCGCCATGGCATACGCAAAGGCTGGCAGTGTATTTTCCGGTCTTGCGTCACGACCACCGCGATGAGCCTGCAAGTCAAAACCACTTGGTAAACCTGCAAAAGCGACTCCCTGCGTCATTAAGAAGAAAACTGCACACAGCACAAACGATAATGACTTGACATCCATTGATTTTGGGCCTCCATGAAGTTTTGATTTGACTATGTCAGTATCTGCCGATCACACAAATGTTTATAAGATATTCGGTATCCCGTCGGTGCGAACCCATTTCAAACATTACGAATAACAATGTAGCATGAAACGATAGAATTGAAACAAGAATTCAAGTAAAGTGATAATATCACCTTATGCTGTAATAATCACTCTCAAAAATTAGCACCTTTCCACCCGAATTCATTGATCGGGCACGATCGCCAAGGTCTCGCTTTGTATTATTTGTCTTCAATAAGGTTGAACTCGATGAAAGACCACCAAAGCCGAGCTCCTGTTATCTACAAAAAGTCACAGTTGGATTTGAAATCATGGACGCGGCTGCGCCTTGTAGGCCATGACCCGATCAATCACGTTCTGTTCAAGATTGCGATAGAAGAAGGTGTAGTCATAGCCGTGATACCATCCCGGCAATGTATTGTATGGTGGCAGGAGATTCTGGTAGGTTGCAGGGGCAGGCAGCGGTGCTGCCGGGTTGATAACCAGAGCGCCGTTGTTGCTTTGTGCACCGGTGTAGTTGTTCATCTCGTAGGTGTAGTCGCCCGCCTGATTGAGTGTGAAAATCCCTTGATTGGCCCCAGGTAGTGACCCTTTGTAGAATACTGCACCAAGATTTGCCGTAGCAGGGGCGGCAGCCGGCTCTATGGCGCCGGGACCTGTGGAGGTCCAGGTTAACGGGTTGACACTGTACGCGTTCTTTTTCACCAATCCCATCTTCCCCCGCGAACTGTCCGGGACCTGTGACCAATCGCCAGGGGTTTGCTGCGTGTTATAGGTGACCATGCAACCGGTCTGTTCCTTTGCTGCGCATATTCCCAGCAGCTGTAACGAATCGGGATAACTGCGCATATCATCGGATGTTATTGACCAACCAATCACATAGGCTGCCACAAGCAGTTTTCTGAGCGCAGGATCGCTGAATTTTCTCTGCAAAAGATAGAGCAGCAGGTTGGATCCCTGGCTGTGCGCGGCGAGGATGAACGGGCGGGCAGTGCCATATGTGTCTTTGTTGTAGTGAGCCAAGTAGTAATCGAATGCACTTGCCACATCGTTATAGGCCACCTGCATTGCTTGATTGGCTGCATTCGCATTCTGCGGGGTGCTTTGCCACAACAGGGCGTTCAGCACATCGATTCCCGAGGACTGCTGGTAATAGGGCACATAGATGTTAGTGCCGGCCTTGGTGAAGACTCCTGTTTTGGATGATACCTGCCACGGAATGACCGGATCAGCGAATGCATGTGCCGGCGCCTGATTCCAATCAGGGGTCCAGGTTGAGGTCAAAGTCTGCTTCGAGGCGTATGTCGTTGGATACAGAAAAAAAACATCAACTGATTGCGACGCGTCTTTCGGCAGCATCACCCAGTTTTGTGCCTGTGAGTAGTCAGTGGGGGTTGCAGTTGAAACTGAAAATCTACCGCAGCTACAGCCAACCATCATTAGTGCCAGGACAATAAGCAACACGGTCACCCTCGCCCATACGCCTTGTTTACTCATACATAGCTCCTCATGATGTGCGACATGATGCAACATAAGCATTCTCATTGATAATTATTGAATTGATAAGAACTTCCTTTTCATCGTATCGAAGAATAGAATACGCGGTTGTGTATGTCAATGAGATATTGATTACCCATTGAAAATTTGCATATGGGGGAAAATACCCTTTTCAATGGCTACAGGAAGTTGTGCATCCCTTATCGCGTGAGAGTATAATCCTAAATAATTCCATCTTTCAACCAAAACTGGCTAAATTTCCTCTTTCTGCCTTCGCAGCGATGTTTTCAAATTGACTGATCTGAACGGACCCCTCAGGAAATGTGGCGATGATTTCCAGATCGCCTCCCATGGCCTTGGTAAAATTTCTTAATGTGCTGATATACTTTCAAACCTTGGCTTGCGCAGTATGATGAGATATGGCAGCTGCAATTTCTGACCAAACCTTTTTTGGCATGTCATGCCCCATACCATTAATGATCAATAAACTTGCTCCCGGTATCACCCGAGCTGTATCTTTTCCACCCTCCACTGGTATCAGCGGATCATCAGCCCCATGAATGACGAGTGTTGGGACCTTAATGGATGAAAGCAGCGATCTTAGATCGCCGCCGGCAATGACAGCTGTGTTTTGACGTGCCATTCCCTGCGGGCAATATGAACGATCATAGCTCTTCTCCATGAAAGTTCGGACCCTCTCTTCCTCGAAGGGAAACCCGGGACTCCAAATCCTCCGCCATACATTCACAAAGTGTTCAACATATGCTTTGCGTTCCTCCGGTGCAGGCGCGACAACAGCGGCTATTGCCTCCGTTTTCCCATACGGAAGATCCGGATTTCCCGTGGTCGACATGATTGAAGTCAGACTCAGAGCATATTTTGGATGTCGATAAGATATAACTTGGGCTATCATACCGCCCATCGAAGCGCCGCATATGTGTGCCTTTTCGATGCCTAAAGCATTGAGTAAACCAACGGAATCATCTGCCATATCGTTAAGAGTATATGGCGATTCTACGGTTTTGCCTTCCATGGCGGCTTTAATTGCAGCCATAATATCAGGGATTCCTGCTTCATCAAATTTTGTCGAAAGACCTGCATCCCGGTTGTCAAAACGAATTACAAAGAGGCCTGTTTTTGCTAATAGTTCACAGAACTCAGCATCCCATACGATCATCTGGGCTCCATTTCCTGCTATTAATAATAATGCCGGGAAAGAACTGTCGCCGAAAGTATCATATTCAATCCGGATTCCATTAGCTGTCACATTAGGCATTGCTTACTCCTCGTATAAATTTATAAATTTGATAGACGTTCTGCTATCCAAACTTTGATAATAGATTGTCTGGGCACACCTAGACGCCTTGCTTCTTTGTCCAGTAATTGAATCATCCGCACGGGAAAATCTACATTTACCCTTTTCTGTTCCTCTTCCGGCCGCTTTGCCTTTGACATATCAAGATGCCGGGAAATATTCCCGCCGTCGTCAAATTATTTATCAAACTCACGAGCCTTTATATGTCGACCTTCTCGTTTCTGGATCGCCGCACCGAAGTGATGTTAATCTTTATGGGATCAACTTTCGCGGGTCCTCAGGACTATTGTTTGACTTAGAGTTGATCGTCTCCCTGTTTCTCTCCAAAGAATTCGGGATACAGTTTTTTCGCACAATCAGGACAAATCCCATGGCTGAACTCGGCATCGGTGCGCTCACTGACATACTTCTCCACCTGGTTCCAGTAACCCTTGTCATCGCGGATTTTCTTACAGTTTGCACAGATAGGCACAATCCCGCGCAATGTCCTGACCTCATCCAGCGACTGCTGGAGTCGCCTGCGTTCTTCTTCAAGTGTCGCTGCGGCCTGTTTGCGATCGGTGATGTCTATGAATACCCCAATCACTCCGACAATATTCTTGCTCGCATCTGTATAGGTAGCCTTATTGATGATCACGTCCCTGATTGAGCCATCTGCGGCGCCAAAACTACCATCATAGATCTGGCTGCCTGGGCATTCATACAGTTCCCGATCTTTTTTGTCATATAAAGAAGCTAATTCAGCAGGATATATCTCGTAAATGTCTTTACCTACAATCTCTGCTCTGGATTTGCCGATGAGCTCCTCATAGGCACGGTTACAGCCCAAGTATTTTCCGGAGACATCCTTGTAGAAGACGGGGCTGGGAATGGTATCGAGAAGTGTTGTTACAAATTCCATACGGTTATTCAGCTTTTCTTCTGCCTGCTTGCGAGCGGTGATATCATGGGCAACAACGTCGGCTCCGGCAATACCTTCATTATCATAAACATATTTGCTACTTAACTGGAGCCACCATCGCCTCCCGTCTTTATCCATTACCTCGTATTCCGGATTCTCTGTTACTTCCTCGCCTAAAGACATTTTTCTTAAACGTTCAAAAAAATGCACTTTGCTCTCATCGGTCAGTAAGTCGTATGGAGATCGTGAAGTTATTTCTTCTTGACTACAGCCAAGGTATTCGCAGACGATATCGTTCGCTTTTAAAAACTTTCCCGTTCTAAAATCAACTTGGTATATCACCGATGGTGAGCTGTCAAAAAGTCGTCTATAATTCGCTTCACTCTCCCGGAGCGCCTCCTCAGCTCGCTTGTGCCGGGCAACCTCATTCTGTAGGTCCTCATTAACCCGCACCAATTCCTCTGTCCGCTCCGCGACGCGCTGTTCCAATTCATTGCGGGCCCGTTGGAGCGCTTCCTCCACCTGTTTACGCTCTGAGATGTCTTCAACGAAACCCTCTATCGTCAACAGGCGGCCATCTGCATCATGGACCGGCCATATGTGCAGGTTCCCCGTGAAAGTACTGCCATCCTTGCGGCGATATAAGTTTTCAAAGCTTCTCAAGCTCGGATTTTCCATCATCAGGCGTACAATTTCCGCGCGGCGCTTTGGATCTACGTACATATCGACGGTGACATCATTTACAGAGGCAATGACGTCTTCAGGAGATTCGTAGCCGAAGAGATGCGCAAATTCAGAATTGGCAGTGATTACCTTTCCTTCCGCCGATGACTGGAAGATTCCGATTGTGGCAATATCAAATAGTCTTTGGTATTTTGCCTCGCTTACACGGATTAAGAGTTCTGCCGGTGTTGGTGCCGGTTTCGATCGCTCCTGCTCTGCAATCCTCCGTCTTAGAGAAGCCAGTTCCTCAATCAATTCATGTTTTTTCTTGCTTTGATCCTGCATCTGATTATCCCTGTTTGCTGAAATTGTCAGTATGGATATTGAGTAACATCTGAAAGGTTGGGTGTCTACAAGAATTATACATCGCCCGATTTTTCCCTTGCATAAGCCGGAAGAGAAGGTTAAATTTTCCAAACACCCTTAACGTGGTTTTGGACGAGGAGGTGAAATGTATGGACGTGAAGGTCAACAAAGGAATGTTGTCGCTGGTGCAGGGGGATATTACCCGGGAAGAGACGGATGTTATTGTCAATGCCGCCAATTCCGGCCTGGCCGGGGGTGCGGGGGTGGATGGGGCCATCCATGAGGCCGGGGGACCATCCATCATGGAGGAATGCCGGAAGATCGGCGGTTGTCCCACCGGTCATGCGGTCATCACCTCCGGAGGGGCCCTGAAGGCGAAGTACGTTATCCATACCGTCGGGCCGGTTTACCAGGGAGGCGGGAGAGGGGAGGCCAACCTGTTACGGAGCGCCTATCTGGAGAGCCTGAAGCTCGCTTCCGCCAGAAAACTGAAGCGCATCGCCTTTCCCGCCATCAGCGCGGGGGTTTACAGTTACCCCCTGGCCGAGGCCGCCCATATCGCCCTGAAGACGGCGGTGGATTACCTGGGGGAGCACGAAGACATCGAACTGGTACGTTTCGTCCTCTTCAGCCGCGAGACCTATGAAGTCTTTGTGAAGGAACTGAGAAAGATCCTCTGATCAGCGTTCTCTCTTTTTCGTCACGTCCCGCTTGATGGTATTGACGGTGTCTTCCAGGACGGGAAAGACGTTTTCCCGGAGGTCCCCGGCGACGGCGACATACATGACATCATCCCCGACCTGGAGCGTCCCCTCCCGAACCTCGGCGAGTACTTCGATAATGCCGGGGCGGTTTTTCATCTCCGCAAGAATCTCGGCCAGACGAGGGCGGTCGGCCTTTACCGTCAGCTCCACAACCGGTTTTCCATCCCGGGAAGTCCCCCGGACAACGCCGTTATGGAAGAGGATCATTCCCACCTCGCGATAACGGGGGTGTTGTTTGACTTGTGCTACTAAATCGGCTAAAGACATATGGGCTCCTTAAGAGATATTGAGGCAGTCAAAATTTGAAGGTCATGCTACCGTGAACGGACAAAATACGCAACCCCATCCTGAGAACTGTAGATAAGGTAAAAAGGTATGCCCCCGCGCCGCCGCCCCCAATTCAAACCCCTGCCCATCGCCGATGTTCTTCAGAAAATCATGAAAAAACAGGGGATTCCTGTTGCCGGGGCAAACACATCCCTGCGCCAGGTCTGGGGCGAAGCGGTGGGCCCCCAGATTGCCGCCCAGACCCTGCCGGAGCAGATCAGGAGAGGCGTCCTTTCCGTAAAGGTGGCCTCTTCGGTCTGGATGCACCAGCTTCAGTTCCTGAAGAAGGACATCATCCAGAAATTCAACAGCCTCTATGGAGAAGGGACGGTCCGGGCACTGCATTTTTACATCGGCGAGGTCCCGGCAAACCATGCCGAAAACGCTGCCACCGTTCCTTTATCCACATGGACGTCTTTCCTCAAGGAGCGGGATGAACGCCTCATGGCGGAAAGCCTCGCTGCCATCAGCGATCCGGAGCTGAAGGATATCCTGCAGCGGGTTATGATCAGGGAAATCAGCCGTCGCCGGTTTCTGCAGCGACGCAAAGGTCGTTGAAAACCTCTTGCATTGCCGGGGTATAGACGCCGTCCTCCCCATAAATGAACAGGGGCGGCAAGACCGCCAGTTCCTCTCCCCCTGCGACGATGCCTTCCATCAAAACAAATTCCCCCTCCATCTCCACGCGGGAATGGACCATCCGCAATCGCTTCGGCTCTACCTGGAAACGTCGCATCTGGGAAATCAGCTCTGCCAGGCGGCGGGCCGGATAGATCAGAAAAATACGCCCCGAAGCTCGCACGGCGCAGGCGGCGGCCTGGATGAAATCCCCGACGGATCCGTGAATCTCGTGCCGGGCCTGGGCCTTCTCGGCGATGGGATTGATCTTCCCCGATTGCAACTTGCGGTAGGGGGGGTTAAAGGTCACGGCGTCAAAGGAGCGGGGGGCGATGAGTTGTTCTATGGACCGGATATCGCCTTCGATAATCTCGATCTGATCGGACAGACCGTTTATGGCCAATGTCCGTCCGGCCATGTCGGCAAGTTCGGACTGGATTTCGATCCCCGCAACCCGGGTGCATCCCCAGCGGTGGTAAAGGAGCAGGGGAATCACGGCGCTTCCCGTTCCCAGGTCCAGGAGGGCTTCCCCTTTCTTCATGCGGACAAAATGAGCCAGGAGCAAGGCGTCCAGGGAAAAACGATACCCCGTTTTTTTCTGGATGACCCGGAAGCGGCCATCCAGGATGTCATCCGCCGTTTCCCCAACCCGAATGATGCCCTGAGTGTCGGTGTTAACTTTCATGTGCAGATGATGAATTCAAATAGCATTTCCCCTCCCCTACCAAGGGGAGGGGAGGAGTGTGGTTGGGGTTCGCAAAGAATGAAAAGCTTTTCCTTCTCACCATTTAGATGAGATGGACAAAGAGGCCGCTCCGGAGTTTGGGTTCGAACCACGTCGATTTCGGGGGCATGACCAGATCGGCGTCCGCCACGTCCATAAGCTCAGGGAGGGTCGTGGCACAGAGGGAAAAGGCGACGGCAAAGCGGCCCGAATCCACGAGGCGCTCCAGTTCCTCCATTCCCCGGATGCCGCCGATGAAGTCAATGCGTTTGTCCGTCCGGGGATCGGCAATGCCGAGGACGGGTCCCAGCAGGTATTCCTGGAGGATCGAGACATCGAGGGAGCGCACCGGATCATCTGCCGCCAAGCTGTCTTTTCTAAAAGTGAGGCGCCGCCACTTCCCGTCGAGATACATCCCGAAATCATGCATTCTCTTTGGCGATCGGTCCGCAAAGCTGTCGGTAATCTCGAAATCCCTGGAAATCCGGGACAGAAAATCCTGAGGTTGCAGACCGTTCAGGTCTTTGACCGCCCGGTTGTAATCCATGATCCGGATCTGATCGTGGGGGAAAAGAACGGCCAGAAATGTTTCATAATCCCTGGTCTCCGATGGGGCAGGGTCTTTCTCCCGCCGCATGCGGGCGACGGAGGCCGCCGCCGCCGCCCGGTGGTGGCCGTCGGCGATATACATTGCCTGAACCTTGGCAAAGGCCGCAGTCAATTGGTCAATCGTATCCCCATCGGACACGACCCAGGCCTCATGGGCGACGCCGTCGGAGGCGACAAAGGCGTATTCCGACGGGGACTGAACGATCCCGGCGACGATGCCGTCGATAATCTCACTCTTTCTGTAGGTGATGAAAACGGGTCCCGTTTGTGCGCCGACGGCATCCACATGGTTGATCCGCTCCAGTTCCTTGTCCGCCCGGGTGTTCTCGTGCTTTTTGATCAGTCCCGTCTCATATTCCCGGACGCTGGCCCCCGTGACGATCCCATACTGGCGATGCCCTCCCAGCTGCTGTGAGTAGATATAGAAACAAGGCCCCTGGTCCTGGAAAAGGATCTTGTCTCCCTCTAGTTTCAGGAGGTTCTTTCTGGCAGTCGCGAAGATTTCTTGCTCCTCAACATGAGGATACCCCGGCAGGTCGATCTCTGATTTTTCCACGTGCAGAAAACTCAAGGGGTCATTTCCGACCAGCGCCCTGGCCTCCTCGACATTGACGACATCATAGGGAGGCGCAGCGACTGCCTGCGCATATTGCCGGTGAGGCCGGAGGGCCCGGAAGGGGGTGATGCGTGCCATGAATAAAACCTTTCAAAGGAGATATGGCGGCCTTCTATCACAGTCCCTCCCTGAAATCAACGGGTAGGAAATCTTCTCTGGACACGAAATCAAAAGCTGTCATACAATGTCGCCGTCAGAATTGAGGGAGCAAGGAGGACGCTTATGACGGCGACCAGGGTTTTTATTCATGGGCTGGAAAGCACCCGCCAGGGAACGAAGGGAATATATTTTCGGGAGCGTTATCCCGAAATGATCATTGAGGATTATCTCGGGTCTTTAGAGGCGCGGCTGGAAAAACTGGAGGCCGTCCTGAGGGGGAAAGACAAGCTGATTCTTGTCGGTTCCAGTTACGGCGGCCTGATGGCGGCTATCTTCGCCTGTCGGCATCCGGAAAAGGTCCGCCGTCTCATCCTCCTGGCCCCGGCCATTAATCTTGAAGAATTTAAGCCATATGCAGGACAGGTCCTGTCAATCCCCGTCCATCTCTATCACGGCCGCCAGGATGACGTGGTCCCCCCCGGCGAGGTCCGGCCGGTTGCCGACGCCGTCTTTTCCGATCTGACCTACCACTTCGTTGAAGACGATCATTCCCTCCATGAGACCTTTCTCGGAATGCCCTGGGAGGAGCTTCTCAAGGAGTAAGACACCCGGTCACGACCACTAATCTTGGGGCGAACATATTTTGGCGAACGGTGAGAACTATTGATAACATCTTATTGACAAAAGAGCCTGCCCATAATATCATGAGACACATATTTCAGTAGTCTCGCCCCCCCGATCTTTAACAGGCAAAAAGTCTCATTAGCTTTCTTATAACAAAAGAGGTGCTTCGGATGGAAGATAATAAATCGGGAAAAAATAATATGGATGCCATGATGCAGGAGTGGATGAAGGCTTCCACGGGTTTCTGGACCTCCATGCTCAAGGCCGATCCCGCAGCGGCGGCAGACTTTGTTCCCCCCGATCAGGAGGGCAAGAAAAATCGCTATACCGAATCCATGGAAGCAACGCTGAAGCGTATGCAGTCCGCCTCGTCCGCCCTCAATGATCCCCAGATGGCCGATGCTATTCTCAAGGGTCTCAACACCCTGCCGGAATTTTTCATGAAAATATCCAAAGCGGGCTGGGAAGCGTCCGTGCGTCTCCAGAAAAAGGTCGCGGAAAAAGCCGGGAAGATCGGCCAGAAAACCGATGCCTATCAGTTCGAGAACCTGGATCAGGGTGTCTTCAAAGCCTGGCGGGAAATTTATGAGGAGGAATTCAGTCAATATTTCAAGATTCCCCAGTTAGGATTGACCCGCTATTACCAGGAAAGGTTAAATCATCTGCTGGACCAGACCAACATCCTCAAACCTACCCTTTCCGAATTCCTTTACCTCATCTACCTGCCCATGGAAAAATCCATGAAGGTTTTTCAGGATCAGATAGAAGAACTCTCCAAGGCGGGAAATGCCCCCGACAAGGCAAAAGACTATTACAACCTCTGGATCAAGATTCTCGAAGGGCATTACATGAACCTGTTCAAATCACCCGAATATCTTGCCGCTATGGAAGAGCTGATCAAACAGATGGAAGTCTATGTCGGGGCTAAAAATGATGTGCTTCAGGACTTACTCCAGAGTCTTCCGATTCCTACCAACAAGGACATGGATAATATCTACAAGGACCTTTACCTGATGAAAAAGAGGATAAAGGTGCTGGAAAAAAAACTTGCCCAAAAAGATAAGTCACAGGCAACATAGTCAGCTTAACTGGTTAAAAAAGAGGTGGATATTATGGACCAACAGAAGATTTCCCTGGACCTGATTTTAGCCAATATCGCTGCGGAAGCCGAGAAAGCTCAGGATACGGCGACCAAGGCCTCCGAGGTGCTCCTTGGCCCCCTTGAAACCGCCATGGCCACGACGCCCTACGATGTGGTCTATGAAGAGGACCGGGTAAAACTGAAACATTACCGCACCCCCGGCGA
>DMAT01000308.1 GCA_003451635.1 Syntrophus sp. (in: bacteria)
TCCGTCAGATCGAGGCCAAGGCCCTAAAAAAGTTACAGCATAAAAAAAGGCGTGATCAGTTGCGTGATTTTGCATCCCCTGACAATGACTGGGATTTTTAGGAGATCGTCATTCCGGTGAAAACCGGAATCCAGGAAGTTATCGTAAATACTGGATTATGAACATTACTCCTCGATTTCCTGCTTTCGCAGGAACAACGATTTGGCAGGTTTCAGAAGAAATTCAAAGCTCTCATATTCTAACCCTTGGACATCTTCGACAGATACTCCCGGGTCATAAACTCATTCATGCGGATCTTTCTCTCCGGACCGGAAAACAAGTGAACCATAACATCGAACTCCAGGTCCAGGGATGAAGTTTTATCCAGTTTTTCCGTTATCACGGATATCTTCTTAACCGATTCAATCGCCCGACCGGATCTTGCCGCCAGACCTTCTGCCATAGCAATGGCTTCATCCATAAATTTTTCCGGCGTCGCCACTTTGTTTACCAATCCGATTCTCAGAGCCTCTTTTGCCCCGATCGGCTCGCCCAGCATGCTGATTTCCTTCGCCTTGGCCATACCCACGAGCTGCCTTAACGGGCTGAAGAGGGGATTCAGACCGAACTTTAGTTCGGGATGCCCAAAAATGGCACTCTCCGAGGCAATGATCAGATCACAGACCGTCGTAATGTTAAAGCCGCCCCCCAGTGCGATACCGCCCACTGCGGCGATTACCGGCTTTCTGTAAGTGTAGATCTTTTTTAAATACTGGAGAATGGACCCGAAATACGGTGCTACTTCCTCATCGGAAAGGGCCGCCATCTCTTTTATGTCCATCCCGGCGGAAAAGACATATTCACCGCCGGTCATGATCAGGACCCTGATTGATTCCTCGTTTTCCAGGTTATTGAGGGCATCGTTTAATTCAAAACGCATCTCTCCGGACAGGGCGTTCATCTCCCGGGGGCGATTCATGGTAACGATGGCGTAGCCTTCCCTCTTTTCAAGGAGAATTGTTTTATACATTCCTTTTCCCTGTCACCAGTTCCTTCAGTTCCTTGCCCACCTTGAAAAATGGTACTCGTCGCTCCTTTAGCTTTACTGCCTCCGTAGTCCGGGGATTTCTCGCTTGCCGGGCCTTTCTGCTTCTTACAGTAAAGTTACCGAAGTCGCGAACATCAATCCGCTCTCCCCTCTCCAAAGCTTCCGTCATGGCGTCAAACATCCGATAGACAGCAAATGCTATATCCACAGCACGATTATCGGGAAACTCCGCCTGTACCTTTGCAACCAATTCTCTTTTCGTCATAATCCCCTGCTTGCCTTACTCGTAAATATAATACGCCCCTGCCATTCTTGCTTCCTGATTTTTCCATTCCGAAACCAATGCAGAAAGGCTGCTTTTAAACAGGACGTCCCAATAGGGTTTTTTCTTGCCGTAATAGACCACCTCCGGCTTCCCTTTCATCCCCGACATGGTTGCCGCAATCCCAATGGCATGATTCATGTCGCCTAGTTCATCCACCAGCCCCGCCTGCCTAGCCTGACGTCCGGAAAATATTCTTCCGTCAGCGATGGCCTTCACTTTTTCCCTCGTCATTTTTCTGTTCGCCCCAATCGTATCTATGAAATGATCATTCATATCGTCGATAACCGCTTGTAGCAGGGTTCTTTCTTCCGGGGTGATCTCTCTGGAAGGGGAGCCGATGTCTTTGTACTTACCGCTCTTGATGACCGCTGGTTTCAAGCCTATTTTGCTCAGCAGACCTTCGGCGTTTAGCAGGTGCATCACCGCGGAAATACTACCCGTAATCGATCCCGGATTAGCAACAATGCGGTCGGCGGCACAGGCAATGAGATAGCCGCCTGAGGCGCCTATGGCCCCGATGGAGGCGACTACCTTTTTCTTTTTCTTCAGTTCCTGGACAGCTCCGTGGATCTCCTGCGAAGGAGCTACGCCGCCGCCGGGAGTCTCAATCCTTAGGACGACGGCGCGCACGGAGCCATCTTTCCCAAGTTCTTCTAATTGCTGAACAGTTTCCCTGGCATCGGTAATCACCCCTTCGACCGTGACCACCCCCACCTTTTCCGATGCCAGCAGTGATTTCCGCTTCCCGGAAAGGGCGCTGACACTGAAAACAACCGCGGAAAAGACCATGGCCATCATGATGAGGAGCACGAAGGCAAACAGGATGGGGTGTCTTCTCATGTTTTAATCTGGTCTATTCGTCGGAATCTATGATCTTTACATCCGCCAGGGCTCTTCCCAAGCTGGACCCCATGTTTTCACGGTTGTTGAGGTACTGATTCTGACTATGAACCGTTGGCCCTTCGGACGCAGTTTCATAATCTTTGATACTCAGACGTATCTTTCTTGCTTTGGAATCGATGCTTTTGATAGTTGCCGTAACCGTATCGCCGATAGCAAATAGTTCCGATGCTGATTTTACCCGTTTCTGACTCAGTTCCGAGATATGCACCAATCCCTCGATACCCTCTTCGATCTCAACAAAGATTCCGAAATCGGTTATATTTGTGACCTTGCCCGACACGGAAGCGTTAGGACCATATTTGTTGGTAAATTCTTCCCAGGGGTTTTTCTCTATCTGCTTGACGCCGAGGGAAAATTTTTCGTTTTCCACGTCAACATTCAGGACCATCGCTTCAATTTCCTGACCCTTCTTGAAAAGGTCGGAAGGATGCTTTAGCTTCTGGGTCCAGGAGATATCGGAGAGGTGAATCAAGCCGTCTATCCCGTCTTCAATGCCGACAAAAATGCCGAAATTAGTGATATTCCTCACTACTCCCTTAATCAGCGTTCCTACGGGATACTTCTCTCTAAGCGCCTCCCAGGGATTCGACATGGTCTGCTTAAGTCCCAAGGATATCCGCTTTTCATCCGTCTTGACTTCCAGGATCATGACCTGGACCTGCTGTCCCGGCGACAGAACCTTGGAGGGGTGCCTTATTTCTCTTGTCCAGAACATCTCGGAAATATGGACAAGTCCTTCCACGCCAGGTTCGAGTTCAATAAAGGCGCCGTAATCAGTGAGATTGACGACCTTGCCCTCCATAACCGCCCCAACCGGGTATTTTTCATGGATTGTCTCCCAGGGATTGTCCGTCAACTGCTTGAGCCCAAGGGCGACCCTCTCCTTCTCCCGATCGAAGGACATGACCTTCACCATAATCCGTTGGCCTTTGCTGAAAGTGTCGGCGGGACGAGAGATCCTCCCCCAGGAAATATCGGTAATGTGCAGGAGGCCGTCGATACCTCCGAGATCGATAAAAATACCATAATCAGTAATATTCTTGATAATGCCTTCGACGATGTTACCTTCCTGAATGTTTTCAAGGGTTACGCGCTTTTCTTCTTCCCGGTGTTTTTCAAGGATGACTCTTCTTGACAAGACCACGTTATTTCTTTTGCGGTCGTATTTGATAACATTGAAGTCTATCGTCTGACCTACAAACTGGTCGAGATCCCTGATCGGTCGGATATCAACCTGGGACCCGGGGAGGAACGCCGGGATACCAATATCCACGGACAAACCACCCTTGACTCTCTCAATGACAATACCCTTCATTGTGGTGCTATTTTCACAGGCATATTTGACATCGTCCCAAATCTTGAGACGAGCCGCCTTGTCTTTCGATAAAACGAGGTTACCGTCGCCGTCGCGACGATCTACAAAAACCTCAACACGATCACCCACGGCAATCGAGATATTTCCGTGTTCGTCCCGCAGTTCCTTGGCAGGGATGTAACCTTCCGTTTTCCAGCCTACATCCACCATGACCATGTCCGGATTGATCTGGATAACTTTCCCTTGTACAACCTCTCCCAATTGCAATGTTTGCAGGGATTGTTCATACAATTCCCGGAATCCCATGTCTTCTTCCCTACCCGGAGCCGATTGAATTTCTTCTGTATTGTCTATGGGCGTATCACCTTTCACCTCTTGATTTTGGGATGTTTCATTGACATCATTACCGTTTACCATTAACCCTTTACCCCCTAAATTTTATAAAACCGCCGCTACATCGTGGTGCAGTAACACAGTGATTATAAAAGATCAAGTGAATTTGAGGCTCATGAATCATTAATGATCCCCAACATGGCTTCGACAACCTCTGCAATCGTCATGCGGGAGGTATCGATAATCACCGCATCTTCATGAGGCCGGAGAGGGGCAACCGTCCTTTCCCGGTCCTGCAGGTCTCGGTGCCTCATATCTCTTGCTATGTCTCCATAGGGAATGCCATCACCGCGGTTGGATAATTCCACAAAACGCCTTTGAATCCTTTCACTTTCACTGGCATCAAGAAAGAATTTCACATCTGCGCCTGGAAAAACGACCGTCCCCATGTCCCGACCTTCGGCGACAATTCCTCCCGAGGCGCCCACTTTTCTCTGAATAGGCAACAACAGTTCTCTGATCAGGGGTAATGCCGAAATTTTCGAGGCCCTAAGCCCTATTTCTTCGGTTCTCAGATGTCCGGTGACGTCTTCGCCATTGACATGAACCTTTAAAACATCTCCTGATTTCTGCAGAACAATATCCGCACCCTTGAGCAGGTCATAAAGCTCCTGCTCATCGTTTCCGGAGAAGCCTTCCCTGCCGATAAGATAAGCAACTGCCCGGTAAAGCGCCCCGGTGTCTAAATAAAGGTAAGACAGGCGCTTTGCCAAAGCCTTACTGACGGTGCTTTTACCCGATCCGGCAGGACCGTCGATGGTAACTATTATCTCCCTTTTCAATGCCTCATCCTCCTTTCCAACCAGCTTTCCATCCATTTGATTATGCTGACCTGCTTACGAATGCCTTGAAAAGTAAGGGCCGCAAAGGTCACACCCAAGGCGTCAAACAACGCATCCCAGGCAGAGGGATCGCGGCCGGGCACAAATGATTGATGCCATTCGTCCGTAAGTGCGTAAATAACACCGATGCCTATAGTCCACAGGATCGCCTGGCCCTTCCGAAAAGTACTGCTTTCCAAAGGGACAAAACAACGGAAAATCAGGTAGCCAAAGATATAATATTCAATGAAGTGGATGATTTTATCGAGACCCCAGAGGGTAGGCATCTCTTCGGGAAAGGGAGAAAGGGAAGATAGATAAAAAATAATACCACCATAGACGCAAGGGGGAAGTATATAAAATAACAGATAAGATGCTCTTATCTTCACGGATGATAAGTGTTATGCAGACGAATTATTACTCTCTTATTCATCAGCTCTCCCAAGTGGTCATTTCATAGCATAGGGGTTTCATGATCTCAATAGAGAATAACACCCCCTTGATTCTACAAAAAAAATGTGTAAGTTAATGCACATGAAATATTTCTTCTCTCCATTACTGATGAAGCAACCGGCCTTGTCACTCCGCCCCCTCCTGCTGACTATCCTTATCTTGAGTCTGTCTTGCCCGAATATTGCTCACGGCGCCTTCACCCTGGAAGACGAGAAGCGACTGGGCAAGGAGTTTTATGACAATATTGAGAAGCATCAAGCTATTCTCCACGATCAACGCGTTACGACCTATGTCGCGACGGTTGGAAACAAGATCCTTGCCAACAGCCAGCCCCTTCCCTATAGTTATCGTTTTTCCGTCATTAAAAGTCAGGCCGTCAATGCCTTTGCCACCCCCGGCGGTTATGTGTATATCAATCAAGGACTTCTGACGCTTGTCGAATCAGAGAGTGAACTGGCCGGCGTTCTGGCCCATGAAATTGCCCATATCAATGCCCGCCATATCGCCGATTCCATTGAAAAATCAAAAAAGATCAATATCGCGACCCTTGCCGCTATCCTTGCCGGAGCTTTTCTTGGTGTAGGGGCGGACCTTGGCGCCGCCATCGCGGCTTTTTCCCTCGGCGGTATGCAGTCTATGAACCTCAAGTACAGCCGGGAGCATGAAGAAGAGGCGGACCGTCTCGGCCTGGCGTATCTCGTATCAACGGGCTATGACGGCAAGTCCATGCTCGATTTCTTAAAAATCATGCGGCGCTATGAGTATTACTCCAATACGATTCCCTCCTATTTTCTAACCCACCCGGGAACTGATGAAAGGATCCGTTATCTAGACGCCGAAATCCAGACAACCTATACCCGGCGAGGGGAGGTGAGCATCGTTGGCAATCTGAAAAGAATTCAAACCCTGGTGATTTTACAATCCCGAGATTATCCTGGCAACCTCAAGCATTTTCAGAACAACCTGAAAAAGAACCCGAATGACGTTGACGACCTTTTAGGCATGGCCGTCACCTGCGAAAAGCTCGGCCAAACTTCCGAGGCCTTTCAGTCATTTCACAAAGCCTACATCTTGTCGCCCAATGATCAGGACATCCTGCGGGAAATGGGCATTGCTTATTATCATGCTGGGAAGGCAAAGGAGGCCATTGGCTATCTTAATGAGACCCTCAAGCAAGATCCCGACAACGTGATCAGCTTGTTGTACCTTGCCCGTTCCTATGAGGCGGTCGGTAATACCGGTCAGGCGATTGCCATCTTCAAGGAAATAGAACGAAAAACTATTGCTAGCGAAGACGTTTATTATACCATGGCCATGATCTATGGAAAGACCAATCACCCTTATGAATCTCATTATTATTTTGGCAAGTACTTCAAACTAAAACTCAAGAGGGATAGCGCCTTATTTCACTTTCAGGCGGCCATGAAATACGTTTCCCCAAACAGCCCGGAAGCGGGAGAGATTCAGAAAGAGATCTTGTCGCTGAAGAAAAACAACGGGTTACGGCCACCACCAAAATAAGCGGATAGCGGCCGAAGGGGACGTTTTCGAAACCATCAGGAAAGATGCTGCGGCCGCAGCAGATCTTCAACCGTTTTCACCGGATTGAAGGTTTCTATGGGGACTTCGACAAATACGGTATTCCATTTCGCCATCGAGCCATTCCACAGGCCGGGAAGTTCAAGGGCTTTAATATCCCTTCCCTTCTCGGATTTTATTGACATGGAGACGGCCCCGGGATCAACAAATCTCCCCAGATCGAATTTTCTGCCCTTGAAATTCCGGACGCCACATACTAGATCGACGGGATTGAAATGGGTCGCTCCCCGCCAGAGGACCTGCTGGTTTACTGATCGCGGATCTATCTGCATTTGCTCCACAATCTGCAAAGACTGGGCGCCATTTGCCTCCTCCACCCAGAAAGGACCTCCCCCCGGTTCACCTTCATTACGAACTACGCCACATACCCGAATGGGTCGATCAAGCTTCTCTCTCCAGATATCTTTCTTATATTCCAATGGCCATTGCCGGTAATCCGTTGGGAAGACGATGTGGAGCTTGTCCCGGCAGAAATCATCTATGGCCGTCATTTCTTCGGCACCGATTCCGTCTCCGCCCAAGCATTCAAGATAACGAAATGTTTCTGCCTGGAGCTTCAGCAGCAATCCGGCCAGGGCTTTTTTGTAGCGGACCGTTACCGTTTTAACTCGATCAGGAGCAACATTGTCAATATTCTTGAGGAAAATGATATCCCCGTCAATATCGTTTAAATTCTTCAGCAAGGCCCCATGGCCGCCGGGACGGAAGCATAGTTCTCCGTCATCGGAACGGAAGGGCCTGTTTTCCACATCCACGGCAATGGTATTTGTCGCTGTCTCCTGACAGGAAACAACTATTTCGTAAACAACGCTGAAGCGTTTTTCATACACCGGCAGGACTAAACCAAGAAAGGCCTCAAGGATTTGCCGATGTTCCGGGGAAACGGTAATATGCAGTCTGCTGATGCGGCGGGCGTCGGTCACATAGAGGGCCGCCTCCACAAGATGTTCCTCAAGAGATGTCCTGCTGCCCTCCTGGTACTTATGAAATTTGAGGAGCGCCTTGGGCAACTGACCATATTGAAGCCCCCGGGAGGTGATGATATATGTGAGAATGTCGCCGTATTTCTTCTCTTCCAAAAGCAAATCGATATTTTTACCGGAGTTGAAAATGACCTGACGCAAATCATCATAAAAAGGATAAGATCCCAGTTGTTGGGCAAAAGACACGGCTAAGGCTTCGGAATCCTTCCAGGGTTGATCGAGAGCGCGGAACCATTCCTTGAACATCCGGCTGGCAGCGCCGGAGGCGGGAACGAACTTCAGGCACCTTCCCGCCGCCGCCGTCTGATCATAAAGGGAAATCAGTTTTTCTTCATCTTCAGGGGGGATGACTTCTATTCCATCATGGGCGGTACAAGGCCGATTCAATTGAATATGGGAGGCACCCCGGACAAAAAGTGCTATCTGGTCCTTGACACGCTCAACGGAGAGACCTTCCCTATGAATCTGCTTAATGTCGGCTTCAGAAAAAGTCATTATTTCCTGTACTATATAATCTCCACCATGGGCAGGATAAAGCCTTTAACCCCCGCCCTAGGATGGGAGATTTTCAATTGCCTGATCACTTCGCAAACACCCGGAACTTCCTCATCCTGGACGGCGATATACAGGACATTATTCTCCCCCGGCCAGCAATGGGTCCCCAGCTTCGGTTCCGTCTCCGTCCCTTCGCCGCTCGCATCTTTCATTTTGGTGTATCCCTTGACTCCGGCTTTCTTGAGCTTTGCTATGACATCGTAATCCGCCGCCCGGGAATAGACGATAAAAAACATCTTCATGATCCCTTCCTCCTCCACACCCTGATCTTGTCATGCCAGTCTTCAAAGAGATCGTAGGCTGCCGGGACGACGATGAGGCTCAGAAACAGCGAGGTAAGCAGTCCGCCGATCACCGCCACCCCCATGGGTGATCGCGTTTCCGCCCCTTCCCCCAAGCCCATGGCCACGGGAAGCATACCCAGAACCATGGCAAAAGTCGTCATCAAAATTGGCCGCAACCTTACCGGCCCCGCCTCCAGGATGGCGTCCCGGCGGGAAAGCCCTCTCTCTCTTAAGGTATTGGTATAATCCACCAGCAAGATGGCATTTTTCTTCACCAGCCCCATGAGGAGAATCAAACCGATCATGCTGAAGATACTAATTGTTTTACCAGTCAGCACCAAAGCCCCAAAGGCGCCGATGAAAGACAGGGGCATGGCAAGAAGAACAATAACCGGTTGCAGAAAACTCTCAAACTGGGCCGCCAATACCATATAGGCCATCACGACCCCCAGAAACAGCGCGAAGAGCAGATAGCCGAAGGACTCTTTCATCATCTCGGCGGAGCCCTTGTATCTTGCCGTGTAGTCCTGGGGCAGGATTTTTCCTGCAATTGCGTTCAGTTCATCCATGGCCTGTCCGAGGGGCTTTTTTTCCAGGCTTGCGTACATGATCATCGCCCGCTGGCGATCCACCCGGTAAATGGTGCTGGGCGCTCCCCCTTCCTGAATTCTTACTACATTGGCCAGCTCGATCAGCCGCCCGTCCTTTGCCCTTACATAGATGCGACCGATATCCGCAGGGCTGACCCGGTCTTCGGGATTCAAACGGACCCGGACGTCATACCGCCGCCCCTTGGCCTCGTCCTTATATTTGGTAATTTCCACCTCACCACTGATAAGAACGTTAACTGCCTCGGCGATACTGGCGACACTGACTCCCATGTCCGCCGCCTTGTCCCGATCAATGAGAACCCGCAATTCCGGCTTTCCAGCCTCCAGAGAGGTATCCAGATCGACAATCCCGGGGAGTTTCACAAACTGTGCGACAATCTGCTTCATGTAGGCGGTCAGATAGCCAAGGTCCGTCCCCCGTACGACGTACTGGATAGGGACATTCCGGAGTCCGCCACCGATCAGGGAAATATCCTCCGCTGTTCCCTTGATGCCCGGGATCTGATTGATCTTGCGTCTGATCTCCGCCTTGACCTGTTCCTGAGAGCGGTTTCTTTCGTTCTTTTTCAACATCCCGGCCATCATGATTCCCTTATTGGCCTGCCCGGCCCCGCCGGGACCCAGTCCCAGGGCAAACATGACAGTCCTTACTTCCGGTGTCTTTCTGACGATTTCCTCGGCCTGCCGGAAAAGCTGGTCGGTTTTTTCTACGGAATAATCGATGGGCGCCTCAAGACGGACGAGAAAATTGCTCTGATCTTCGGGGGGGACAAATTCTTTGCCCATAAATTTCGTAATGTACATGCTCAGAATAAAAATTAACAATGCCCCGATAAGGACGCTTTTTCGATAACGAAGTCCAAATATCAGCACTTCCCTGTACCAGCTCTCCGTCATTTTATAATATTTTTCCAGGCTATCTCCTAATCTATGGAAATACATCCTGATTCTGCCACCTTTGGGGGCATCCTGATTGCTTTTGTGCATCTTCAGCATCATTGATGCGAGCATGGGCGTCAAAGTGAAGGAGACAAGGAGGGAGACCATTACCGAGAAGACAACGGTAAAAGCAAAAGACATGAAAAACCTGCCGATTATTCCCTTCATGAAGGCGACGGGGAGAAAGATGGCGACAATGGCCAGGGTCGTCGCAATGACGGCCATGCCGATCTCTGAGGTTGCAAAGCTGGCCGCTTCCCGAGGCTCCATCCCATCCTCGATGTGGCGGTAGATGTTCTCAAGGACAATAATGGCGTCGTCGATGAGAATTCCCACAGATAGGGAAAGGGCCAGCATGGTCATATTGTTGAAGGTAAAATCAAAAGCCTTGATCAGGGTAAAGGTGGCGATGACGGATATGGGCAGCGCCAGGGCGCTGATCATGGTCGTCCGGAAATTGCGGAGGAAGAGGAAAACGGCTATGACTGCCAGAATGCCACCGATGATGAGGTGATTCTGAACCTCCTTGATAGATCTGACAATAAAGGTTGACTGGTCAAAGGCCGCATTGATGACCATTCCCGGGGGAAGGGTTTTGCGAATTTTTTCGATCTCGCCCTTAACCCGGTTGACTACCTCTACCGTATTTGTCCCCGATTGTTTCTGAATGCCGATGGTAACGGAAGGAACGCCGTTGAAGCGGACAATGGTGCGTCTATCCTCCATACCGTCATCGGCTCTGCCGATGTCCCGGATACGCACCGGCGCTCCCCGATACCAGGCAACAATAAGATCATTGAATTCCCGGACGGAGGGAAATTCACCCTTCACCTTGACGCTGTATTCCTTCGTCTCCGCCTCAATGCGCCCCCCGGGGATCTCGATGTTTTCTTTGGCCAAGGCCGTCATGACATCGTTGGGGGCAACCTGAAAGGCCCTTAGTTTTTCAGCGTCAAGCCAGATCCTCACTTGGCGCAACTGGAGGCCGATGAAGCGCAGTGCCCCAACACCATTGATCCGTTGCAGTTGGTCTTTCAAAACCTCATCGGCATATGTCGAAAGGTCACGGATGGATTTCTGGCCTGTCAAGGTCAGATAGAACACAGGATTGGCGTCAGGGTCCACCTTCTGGATGATGGGCTCCATGACGTCTGTCGGCAGCTTGGAGCGGATCAGGGAGATCTTCTCCCGGACATCCTGTACGGCTAGATCGATGTTTCTTTCCAGAACAAATTCGACGGTCACCGTGGAGATTCCTTCGGCGCTGGTTGATGAAATTGTTTTAACGCCGTTGATGGTATTTACCGACTCCTCGATCTTGTCGGTGACGTCGATATCCATGATCTCCGGAGAGGCCCCTTTGAGACGAGTGTTGATATTGACGATGGGAAATTCGACTTTCGGGAACAGATCGACGCCGATATCCGGATAGCTCACCAGCCCGAGGATCACCAGGGCCATGATGAACATCGTCGCAAATACGGGCCGTTTAATCGAGGTATCAGCGAGCCACATTGACCTTGACCCCCTGGGAAAGATTGTTCTGGCCGACAGTGATCAATTGTTCGCCCCCCTGCAAGCCTTCTACAATCTCCATGAATTCTCCGTATTTCTGTCCCGTTTTGACCTGCTTTTCCTTGGCCTGGCCATTCTCTGCAATAAAAGCCTTGACACTCGTGCCTTCATACAGAAGAGAGGTAATGGGGACTACAACCACATCTTTCGCCGGGCCGGTAAAAAGGATAACCCGGGCATACAGACCAGGCTTCAAAAGCTGCTGGGAATTGGCGACAATGGCCTCGGCCTGGAGGCTGCGGGTTTTTTCCTCCATATGGGGATAGATATTCTTCATGACCCCGCGAAACTCCTGATCTGGAAACGAATCCACCCGGAATTGTACGTCCTGGCCGACCTTGATCTTGCCGGCATCGCGCTCGATGACGGAAAAATTTAGTTTTATGGGATCGGTCTGAATCAGATAAACCAGCGGCGTTCCGTTTCTTACGTAATCCCCCGCCGTCGTTCGCTTTTCTTTTACCGAACCCGCAATGGGGGCATAAATATTTGTCTTGGAGAGCTTCTCTCTGGCCATGGCCAGGGCCGCTCTGGCCCGTTCCACATCGCCGTCGGCCAAGGCCAGGCGCGCCGTAATATCGTCAAATTGCTGGCGTGTAACGAGTTGTTCTTTATAGAGGGCATCTTTGCGCTCATACTCGAGCTTGGCGTTGGCCAGCGATGCCTCCGTCTGGCGGAGGGACGCCTCTGCCCGCTTGAGTTCCAGACGATAGTCCGTCTCATTCACCTCGGCAATCAGAGCGCCCCGGGCAACCTTCGATCCCTCGGTTACGGTGATCCGCTTCAGGATACCGTCAATCTCGGAGCTGACAATTACTTCTTCATTGGCCTTCAAGGTTCCTACAGCCTCAACGAAGGGGCGAAGGGCTCGCTTTTCCACGGTGACGGCACGGACATTGAAGGTCCTTTCCTGAACCCCCTTCTCCTCTTTCTTTCCGCATCCGGTATAAACAAGCAGGAAACTAAGTATGAAAACGACCATCAGGCCGGAATATTTTCCGGAATACCTTGAACCTCTGTGACCAACCATGGATATCTCCTTTCCTCTCCTACAATTAATCATGGCTACGGCGCTTTTGCTGCCTGTGCATTCCCGGCGACTTCCGTGAGGAGCACCCCCGTTGCCCGTTTCATCCGAAACTGGAACACCTGGTGGGAATAGACGGCGTTGGTCAACTGCCGCTCTGTCGAGACCAGGAGGGTGTTGGCGTCCATAACGTCGATACTGTTGGCAAGTCCCATCTCGAACTGCCTGGTTACGGCCTTGTAATTATCCTGGGCAAAAAGCAGTTGATCCTCCAGAGACTTGATGATGCCCCGCTGATTCTTCAACTCCAGATAGGTTGTTTCCACCTCGATGCGGATGGTCTTTTTAAGATCTTCGATCTTCAAACCCGCCTGCCGGTCTCTGATCACCGCCTCTTTTACTTCCGCCCGTCGCAAGCCGCCCTCAAAGAAAGGATAATTCAGCGCCACCTGGCCATATACGCTCTCCCTGTTGATAGTGCTCGGGACGGGATCCTGATCCATCCGGCCATAAACGCCGGCAATGGACAGAGTAGGCCAGTACCCCCCTTTCGCCACCCGGATCTGATCCTGGGCCATCTGTTTCTCAATCTCCGTGGCTTTCAGCTCCGCCCGCTTGGCCAGTCCAATAGCCACATAGCTATCTAGAGGCGGCAGGGATGCATCTTCCAGAAACTTCTCTTTCAAGGTAAATTCCTCGGAAATCCCGACGACTCTGGCCAACACCGCCCGGGACAGATCCAGAATGTTTTTTGCCCGGATCTGATCCGACAGGGCGCCGGAAAGTTCCCCATCCGCCCGCAAGAGAACAGTTTTCGTTACTTCCCCGACCTTGAGCCTCTTTTCCGCCGCTTTCCGGTATGATGTCAGCCGTTCTACCGTGGAATTTGCGATCTCCAGAGCCTTCTGGGCCCGCAACATCTCATAAAAATAAGCAGACACCGTCATCAGATACTCTTCTTTCTGGGCGTTGCTTTCATTCTGCTGTCGCTCGATGTTATCCTTGGAGATCGAAAAGTCGGTGATTTCTTTTCCATTCAGAGTAATGGACTGGTCCAGGCGCACCCCCCAGGCAGCGGCGCTATTCGGTTGAATCACCGTGCCTGGAACAATCGTGCTCGAAGACAAGGCAGTAGAAGGGGAGTATTTGTTCTCCGTATAGTCGGTGTAGCTGCCATAAGCTGTTAGTTTGGGAATGAGAACGGCCATTTTCTTGTCTTTCCCCGCCTGGGCGATAAATACATTATCTTCCATGATCTTGATCTTCTCTGACCTATCCAGGGCGATCCGGCAGAGATCCTCCCAGGTGTATTCCACCGCCCCGGCCTGGCCGCTGCACGTCAATGCGATCAGAATAGCCAATGCCAGCATGAGCAACCAATTACTTTTCTTTTTCACTGCCCTAACCTCATTATCGTGTGAACTCATTTGCCTACCCTTGTTTCTCAGGTAAACTATCGCTTATTTCTCTGATCGATCAAGACGCCGTTCAGGAAAATATCCGTTACCAACTCAGTTTTGCCGGCCAAGGAGCCCTGATGAGCTCCCACCAGCCAGTCATAGATAATGCCCCTGATAATCCCGGAAAGGGCATAAGCATAATCTCTTGCCTTGTCCGGCTGGAAGATCCCTTCCTCGATTCCTTTTTCGATGACTCCCTCGATGAATTTAATCTGAACTAAATATGCATCAATCATCTGCTCCCGAAGGGCGTTGCTTACATCGGGCAAGGTCGCGCCGTCAGACCGGACAAAAAAGGTGCAGAAG
Source organism: Syntrophus sp. (in: bacteria) (assembly GCA_003451635.1). GTDB lineage: Bacteria > Desulfobacterota > Syntrophia > Syntrophales > UBA8958 > UBA8958. The sequence goes on from DMAT01000308.1 coordinate 14,577, forward strand.
CCCGCGTTGTTTTCGACAAAGTGAAAATACGCATTCACCAGAGCTTGAATTCTTTGTAAAGTGTCTTCCCTGGCCTGCACGGCATCACGGATTTCCTGGTACATTCGCTGCAATTTTTCGATGACCATGGAGACATAGAGATCTTCCTTGCCCTGAAAGAACTGATACAGCGTCCCGATGGCAAATCCCGATCCCTGGGCGATCTCCGCCATTGTAGCAGCATGAAAACCCTTGGCCGCAAAAATTATTTCCGCCTCATCCAGAATTTCCTGACGGCGGGCAATGAATTCTTTTTCTTTCCGTTTCGCTTTTTCCATAATGAACCTTTGATTCATTTATTGAATCATCCTTCAATTAATGAATTGCCGTTCACTTTGCCTGAGCATATTAATGTTGTCAAGAACTTTGTTTAATAAAACTTAATAAAAAAGGGCAGGTTCTAACGAACCTGCCCTTAGAGCAACATATTGGAAAAAGAAACTTATTTAATAAGCGGTGGAGGTGTCCAGTAGATCTTTTTACCGTAGATCGTATTGCAGACCACAGCCCCCGCCATGTAAACGCCGTACCAGCCCGAGAAAATCAAGAGGTAGCCGATGATGGGTTTGAAGGTCTTGGGATCGCCATACCAGCCCGAATCGACGCCGACGATCATCCAGAGGACGATATCGATGACGACAACGAGGGTGAACAAACCACTCTTGGCATACGCAGGGGTCACTGCCGTGAGGAATGCGGCCCCGGCCATCCATGTCCAGCCTTCGATATAGACCATTTTACCTACTGCAGCGCCAACGGCCTTGCCGATGCCAGCCTTGGCCGCAGTGAGTTGGTCAGGGGTAAGCATTTTTACATCTGCCACTCCCGCCGCCGCCATGGCTGCATCCATTGCTTCCTTACCGAACTTTGGAATGAAGATGAAACTAATGGTGTACCACTTGGCGAAGACGCTGAGGGCGGCACCAAACATGAAGAATGCTGCGAAGAACAAGAAGACGTTGCCACCGGTGAGGTTATGATCTTTAAGTTCCATAACCGCCACGGTGTACTGTACGATACCGCCGCCAATAAGCCAGGCGGCCAGCACCGGGTAACCGGACAGATCTACCTTACCAAGAAATACTGCACCAAAACCAAAACATGCAACTGCAAGAGCTCCCAATCCAGCGGGACCCGGGGTCGCAAAACTGTGTTCGTGCGCCATAAATAAATCCTCCTTTTTGATTTAAATGTTATTAACTTTGTCTTGAAATGTCAAAAAACGTCTGAGCGATGCCGCCTTTGGCACTTCTTCCTTTTCCATCCCTCCTTTCCCAGTTTATTTTGTTTGTCTACGATACTTCGTATGTCTTTATAAAATGTTTAAAAAAGGTCCTAAGTATACGAACGGTTCTGGTTTTTCCCGCCCCCTATGGCACTGAAAGAACGAAGGATTCATGTTAATTGTGAACATCCTTACGTCTAGCTGATAGCAGATCGCAATTCCCCTTGTCAAGAGGAAAAATCGTCACCAGATCTTTCCATACCTGGCCACGATGAGAAAAAGACCTATCATCCACATGATGGCGACCAGGAACATGAAATTACCCCTGTTGAACGTTTGTTTTCCTTCAATGTCCTTCAGTTTTCGATCGCCTTCCATGAAGGCCTGCTTCTTTTCCGTTCTCTTTTTCTTAGACATTTATTCCTTGTCCTGGATAAAAAAAGCCCGGGGTTGCCCCCCGGGCTTTTTGTTAATTTTTGCTTACTTGCCTGACATGTAGGGATCCCAGTCAAAGCCATAGTAATCACTGTTAGCTGCTATCTTGTAGTCCTTCCGATCTGTGACGGATGGATAACGCCGGGCGCCGCCTTCCTTGGGCAGCATGGACACGGGGAAGCTCGGCGGCAACAGACCGTTTTCATGGGCCTCTTTCGTCAGCCATTCCCGATCATCGGGATGGGCAACAGAAATGATAGCCGCCGCTCTTTCATAGCCGTTGAGTCCTCTCAGGTTCACAATGCCGTACTCGGTGCAGATATGGGACGCGAGTTGGGCAGGTACGTCAACTGAACAACCTGCGGGCAGGAAGGGAACAATGCGCGAAGTACCGTGTTTGCTCCTCGTCGTGGCGCAACCGACGCCTCTGCCGCCCTTGGACTGGGCGCAGCCGACGATAAACTGGTAAAATCCTCCGGTCCCGGAAATTGGGCGTTTCTCATAGAAGCCGGTGGACATCTGCCCCAGAAGGTCGATAGCCACGAAATTATTGATGGCAATCATATTGTCCAGGCGGGACAGGTTCACCATATTGTTCGTATAGCCGATATCATAGACGGCCAGGTTCTGGTTGCGGTGAATAGTGTTGTAGTACCAATCAACATCCACCGGGAAACCGAAGGTGTAAACGCTCTTGCCTTTATCGGCGGGCAGGGTCTTGTACTTGTTCGTCACCATGCCGGATTCGATGAGATTGATTAGACCGAAGTTGAGCATCTCCGTATGGATGCCGATATCTTTCAAGCCGGCGGT